>JBFILF010000329.1:0-6328 GCA_041599835.1 Pirellulaceae bacterium | reverse complement strand
GGGCTTGGGTTCTTTCATGGGACTAGCCGCCAGGAGAAATGAAGATGCACATTCACAATCAGTTGGTTCGCCGGTCACCGTTCATTCTTGCCATTTCTTTGCAAATGTCGACAAGAATAATCAACAATTGCCGGCGCATGCACGCCGGCACCTGTGCTGGCCGTGTCCGCACATTTATTTGGAGAAGGCCGGATGGGATGGCTCGGCCGCCGATTCAATAAACATCAGCAGATCGAGCACTTCATCCTTGTCGCAGGTATTCAGCAGGCCGATCGGCATCATTGAAATTTTGGACTCGATTTCCTCTTCGATGTCGTCGATCGCAATGGTGACTGGCTCGCCTTTGTCCAGCGGGTTGGCCAGCAGTCGAATGGACTCGTCCGTCCGCTCGGCAATCACGCCGGTATACACGCGACCATCGATATCTTGGATGATCCAGGTTTTGAATTTGTCCTCGATTTTGTGGGAGGGTTCGATCAGTTCGCGTAACAGATCCACTCGCTTCATTTCGCCTTTGGCAAATTTTTCCTGGAGGTCCAGCAAGTTGGGTCCGACTTCGCCGCCGTCACTGGAGCCGATTTTGTGGCACTGGGCGCAGGACAACTCGGTGAATAACGATTGGCCCCGCTCAAACTGCCGCTGATTCGCGGCGGACGCAAGCTCGTCAACCAAATCGTCGACTTTCCATTCCCGTACGAACGGCCGCGTTGCGATCTCCGGATCGACGCTGGGTGCCAGCGCCTCGATCGGCACTTCGTCCAAATCTTTCACGACAAACATGCTGCCATACATGCGGCGCCAATGGCCCGGAAACGTGCAGAGGTACGGGTATTCGCCTTCCTCCGATGGAGCGACCAGGTCCAGCCGTTCGATCTGCGACGGCTGCAACATGCGCGAAGCGTGCATCACTTCAGGCAAGTCGGGAACGAACTGACGCTGGATGGCATCCGGCTGGGTAGCCATCACCTCCGACGCAATGCCGACTTTGGCGTATGACCCGGGTCGGGCGATGACGATGTTGTGCGGCATAATGTCGGTGTTTTCAAACACGATTTGAAACGGCTTGCCGGCTTCCACAAAAAACTGGTTGCGATCGTACTGCATCCGGTGGGGAATCGGTCGCAGCACGATCACGTTGATTCCCAGATCGTTTAATTCATCGCGGGCCTGCCGGGCTACATCGACGGGCAGGGCAGCCGCAAGTTTTTTGCCCAGAGCTATCTCGTCCAGCACCACCGGCTGGGTTCGCTCGGCCGCCGGCAAGGCCGAAACGCGGGCGATGATGTCGGCCACCAGGGGCTGAATTTTTTCGTCCACCCAACTGCGTCGCGGCAAGCGAGACAGTGCCCGCACCGAATCGGAGCGATGCTCGTGATTCAAAACGAAATCGGCCAGTCGCTGGAATGTCTCGGGCAAACTGCCGCTGACGTGGACGCTGGCGTTGATGGCCGCACGGACAATGGCGCCTCGCGGATCGCCTTGCAGTTGGAACGTCTCCTGGGCCTTGGGCGCGGGAATCCCGCTTTGTTCAAACACCACCTGGCGATCGGCGTCGAGCACTTTGATGGTGAATCCCTCGAGTCGATTGCCCAGACCACCGTCGGTGCGGTTCCAAATGCGAATCGAATCCAATGGCTGTGCACTGCCCAGATTCAATTCCCACCATGGATCGGGCCGATTTTCGGGCGTGTGGGTTTGTCCGCCGTCACTGTAAACGCCGCTGGTGTTGCCGTCGACGGCTCGTTCGGGTTGGCCGCCGTGGCTCGTGCCCGACTGCGTCGCCTTACCGGCGGGAGCAACGTTGCGACCGTCGCTGAACACCTCAACTTCGGCCAACGTCAACGTTCGTTTGGGCCCGGGCAACTCGACCCTGACGAATTGGCCGACCGTCGATGGCTGCTGGTCGATCAACCGATCGAGCGACATGGGCAAACGGTGCAGCAATTCGGAAATCTTGGGCTGCAATTCCTGCTTGAGATCGCGATTGTCGATCAGCGGCACGGCATTGATCAGATCGCGAAATCGGTGAGGTGATTTGAGTGCCATTTGCCACACCCGCGCGCTGGATTGCTCCGCTTTCATCAATGTGGCAAAGGCAATTTCGCGGGTGACCGCGCGGCGGGCGTGTTCGGCCAGTTGGTCGAGTTTTTTGCGATACTTGGAGAAATCTGGCGAGGAGTGGCCGGCATGTCTCTGCATGTCGGGTCCCCGATCGTGCATCAAAAAGATATGTGCCAGGTCGGCTAGCACGGATTGTGCCCCCGCTTCGTCGCTTTGATCCAATCGCTCAATCGCCGTCAGCAATTCGGCACCGGCGTCGGTCCCGTTGAGCTCGGCCAGACCCATGGCGGCTTCGTGGCGCAGATCGTGCAGGATGCCTTCTCGCGCCAGCAGTTGCTCGTACACCACGCGATTGCGGACCATTTTGGAAAGTTCGGCCGACGACAGCCCGCGCATGATGTATCGCAGACCCGCTTCGTTGTCGACAGCGAACGGTCGGCTGGCCGCAATCTCAGCTTTCCAAAAAGTCTCGAGACTGCGCATCGTTTCCCGCAACGAGTAGTCGAGAAATTTATCCATCGGATGGTTGAGTGCCTGCAAAGCAATTTCCGCCGCGCGGGCTTCGCGAAAGAAACTGCAGGAACGCACGGCTTCCAGTCGCACGCGGGGAAACGGATCATTGACCAAGCTGCTGAGCCGATTCAGCGCGTCGGGCACTTGGTCCCGGCAGTAACACAGCACGCGGGTGGCTGCCGCCCGCGCCCGCGGCTCGGGCGAGACCAGCATCCGCCGCAATAGCGGTTTGTCGACGCGATTGTGCTGTTGCGACAACCACAAGGCTTCCAACAAATGGTGCTGGTAGTCGGCATCCTCTTCGTTGAGCGCTTCAACCCACGTGGCCCGCGCTGCCAGGACTCCATCGGTGTTGCGACCGCTTAGCTCCAGGCGAGCCCGGTAGCGGACCCGGTCTTCGGGACTTTTCAACTGATCCAACAATTCCGGGATCGAAGCCGCGGCCATGTCGATCGACTCGGAAACGGGCCGATCCTCGTACGTGACCCGATAAACGCGCCCGTGCTCCTTATCGCGATTGGGATCCCGCAAATTGTGCTGCATGTGGCCAATAATCGGATTCTGCCAGTCCACAAAGTAGATGGCGCCATCGGGACCCATCTCGATGTCGACGGGCCGAAAATTGGGATCGGTGGAGCGCACGATGGGGGTGACTTCCTCCGCCGAGTATCCCGAACCTTCTTCGTTGACGCGGTAATGCAGCAACCCCTGGAAACCGATCACGTTGGCAATCAGGTAGTTGCCCTGGAACTCTTGCGGAAAATGTTTGCTGGAGAGAATTTCGGTGGCTCCGGCTGGCCGCACCCACTGCTGGAAAAAGGGGAAATAATTGCGATGTTTATTCGGGTACTCGATGTAGCCCGAAAACGGGGCGGCAAAATAGTTCACGTTGCCCGTGCCGTCGGTGACAAAATCCTGGCCCCAGTAGTTGAACACGTGCCCGTGCGGATTGGCGAACGGATAGGCCACGTACACTTCGAATTTGTAGGTCCGCGGTTCGAATCGAAACACGCCGGCGTTGACGCTGCGCACCGGCGGGCCCCACGGCGTCTCGACTTGCGTGTGGTGAAAGGTGCCTTCCTGGAAATAAATCGCGCCGCCTGGTCCATAGACAAAACTGTTGGCAGTGTGATGGGTGTCGGCCGAGTCGATGCCATGCAACACGCGAAGGCGGAGGTCGGCCTGATCGTCGCCATCGGTGTCTTGCAGAAACCAGATGTCGGGAGCCTGGGCCACGAGCACGCCGCCGTTCCAGAATTCAAAACCGGTTGGGTTGTGCAACTGGTCTGCAAAAACTTTCATGCTGTCGGCACGGCCGTCGCCGTCGTCGTCTTCAAAGATTAGCAATTTGTCGTTCATTTGTTCGACGATTGGCTGCCAGTGTGGGTAGGTCGGCCAGGCGGCGACCCACAACCGCCCTTTGGGATCAAAGGCCATTTGCACCGGACTGGCCAGTTCGGGCCACTGCTCCTCGGAGGCGAACAAGTTGACTTGCATTTTTGGATGCACATCCATTTTTTCGATCGCCGCCTCACCCGACAGAAAAGCATGCTTGCCGCCGGGCAAGGAGCCGGGCTTGTTCGTGATCACGGGAATAAATGGCGGCGCCTGGCTGTCGTCGATTTCGTAGTCTTCGCCTTGTGCCATGGCCCAGATATTCTTGTCGCGCTCAGCCGTCATGAAATCGAGCACTTCCAGTTCGCGCTGCACGACCTCGCGGTTGGTTTGGCCATTGGTGAATTTCAGATCGGCGCGGCCGCCGTACGTTGAGAAGCCGTCGGTGGTCCGGTAGCGGTGGAACCAGTGCCAGTTCTTGTCCTGCACGGCCCTGCGCAGCGGCTCCAGCCGAGTTTTCAGGTTGGTTGCGTCGTCCCATTCGCCAAACAGTTCCGACACGACATGCAAACCGAGGTGATAGTTGCCTGTTTCAGTCAAGTGAATGCCGTTGATCGTCAGCGGTCCATCAGGAATGTCACTTGGAAACAGCGTTTGCTGAAACAGTTCAAACAAATCGACGACGGTGACGTTATGTTTTTCGCCGACGCGTTTAACGATCTCGGCATACCGCTTCAGCCAGCGATTGTTCTCGACGCCGTCGGGCAAGTCGGGGTTGTCGAGATTTTCGTGTGCCGGCGGCGTGAACAGCACCAACCGCGGCGGCGTTTCGCCGTTGTAGTTCTGTTTCAACGTGTGGGTTACGAATGATTCCAAATCCTTCTGGAAACCCTCCAATCCCGGCTGCCTGCCAAACGATTCGTTGTATCCAAAGAATGCAAAAACCACGTCGGCCTGGCATTTCATCAGCCACTGGTCCGGTGATCCAAAATCTTTGCTGCGGAGGCGCGTGGTCAATTCATCGGCCGAAAATCCCAGGTTGCGGAATACCAATTGACGGCCGGGGAACCGTGCCTGGATCATGGTTTCCAACCAGCCGTCATGCTGCATCCGCTCGGCAAGCGTGTTGCCGATCAAGCAAATGCGATCGCCGGATCTCAACTGGAATGGTTGTGACAGGGCCGGCGATGGCTGACAAATGGACATTGCCACTGCCAGTCCACACGCGACCAAATATCCTCGTGTCAAATTCATGAGCACTCATTTTGGGGTTGTCGTCGACCGTCCGTATTTTTTGCGCCGTATTAGCTTGGGATGGAGGCGTAGCGGGGCGGATCGATGGGGAACCGGAAACGACATGTGATGGGCGTGGCCCGTCAAGTTAAACCTTTTAGCCTAATCGAGTTGTGCCTGGGACAAAAGTGTGCCAGCAAGCTGGTGGGCTGGTGTCCGTCAACCGCCAAATACCAGCGGCGAACTTGCGTAACTGGTCCCGTAATTATCTGCCAGCGCGGCCACTTGCTGGACGGCGTCAAAGAATTGATCGTCAGCCAACTGCTGCAGCGGATGCATGAACACGGCCCACAGTAAATCCTGAGCAATCGCGTACTTGGCGTCGAGCGCTCGATCAAAATTAGCGGCCAACAACACGTGCAGATCGTCCTTACCCAATGCGGTTGCCTCGACCACCGGCGTCATCACCCGCATGCGATTGTGGCCTTCGTCGCTGATGGTCATTAATTTCCGGCCGCCATAGCTGAATTTCCAATAACCGTCCTGGCCGTCAATTTCTGCGGCAATTTTCTTGATCAGCCTGCCGAGGCGGCGATTGTTCATGCCGCTGTTATCAGCGATCACGGCCCGCTCCCCAAAACAACTCGTGGATCAAAAACAACCGGCAACCAGTTGAATTTTATGCTAGACTTATTGCGTGCGACAGAAGCAACGGAGGCCATCAGCCGCGCGCCTTTCGTGGCCGATCGTCTGAGTCGCACGCTATTTTATATTTGGGGCCAACGTTGTATCTGGGGCCAACATCCGCACGAATTACAGTTTGGCGAGCTTGCTTTTGAACTCGCCGACGTACATGTGATTCCCTTTCCGGATGATTTTATGGCCTTCGGACTCAAGCCGTTTTTTGAGCTCTAGTAGCCCCCCGGGATATTTGGGATTTAGCTGCCCGCCGGCTCTCAGCGTGCGCCAATAAGGCGTGACGCGTTTCTTGCCAGCCGCTTCCAGCTCATGCGCGGCGCGAGCCGCGATGGACGCATGAATGCCGGTGACCATTGGGCAAGTGGTGTTGGCTTGATGGTCGGCGGCAATGGCACGCCGAATCTCGTCGATGGTAGTCAGCTGGCCCCGTTTCACCTTTCGCATGTAGGCGTCGACATCCAGCGGAGCGGGAATCACGATCGTGCCG
>JBFILF010000328.1:0-6350 GCA_041599835.1 Pirellulaceae bacterium | reverse complement strand
GATCCAACAATTCGGAATGGATGGATGGCTGCTGTACGATTTTCGGGGAATTAACTTGTTGGCAGCCCGAATCGCCGGCATCCCGGATGACGATCTTGGATCCCGCCGCTGGTTTTACTTTGTGCCGGCCAGCGGTCAACCGCGCAAACTGGTGCATGCCATCGAGCCAGCAATGCTCGATCATTTGCCCGGCGAAAAAATCGTATACCTCAAATGGCAGGAACTGGAGACCGGGCTGCAGTCCATGCTCAGCGGCAGCGGCTCGGTTGCCATGGAGTATTCAGAAAAAGCTGGTAATCCATATGTGTCTCGGGTGGATGCCGGCACCGTGGAACTGGTCCGATCGTTCGGCCCGACCGTCGTCAGTTCAGGAAATCTGATCCAGTACTTCGAAGCCCGCTTCACCGACGAGCAATGGCAATTGCATTTGCAAGCCGACGCATTGAACCAACAGGCATTCGAAATGGCCTGGCAGACGATTGCCGACCACGCGCGTTCAGGCCAAACGCTCAGCGAATCCCAATTGCAACAAAAGGTCATGGACTTTTACCACGCGAACCAGATGACGACGTACCATCCGCCCATTGTGGGTGTTGGTCCTCACAGCGGCGATCCGCACTACGCCCCGCAACCCGGCAGCGATTCGGAAATCAAATCAGGCGATTTTATTCTGTTGGATATGTGGGCCAAGATGGACCGACCCGGCGGTGTCTACACGGACCTGACCAAAGTCGGTTTCGTCGGCGAGGAAGTCCCGCAAAAGTACAACGACATCTTTCAAATTGTGGCCGCGGCTCGAGATGCCGGCATCGCGTGTGTGCGGGACGGGATGGCCAACGGCCAAACGTTGTTCGGTTGGCAAGTCGACCAGGCGACACGAGAGGTGATCGAGCAAGCCGGATACGGCCAGTACTTCAATCATCGCACGGGCCACAATATTGGACAGGAAACGCACGGTAACGGCGCGCACATCGACAACCTGGAAACCCGCGAAGATCGCACGCTGATTCCACGCACCTGTTTTTCGATCGAGCCAGGCATTTACCTGGAAGAATTTGGGGTGCGAAGCGAGATCAATGTCTATATCGCAGACGACAAACAAGTGATCGTGACCGGAGGTCTCCAAACGGAAGTGCTGCCCATATTGAGCCACGTCAGCGGATAAACCGGAGAAATGTATCGCCGTTACATTATCGGATTGCTCAGCTGCCTCTGCCTGCTAGCCGCGGCTGGGATGTTTGCCACCAGCGGCTACACGGATTCCAACGCGTTTTGGCTAGGGTTGATGGTTCGCTTGGGAATCGTCCTGCTGACGATCTATCTGGCTTGGCCTAGTCTGGCCAAGCTGTCGGGCCGAGTACCGCACATCGTGATGGGTACGTTGCTGGCAGCGCTGGCGTTTTTTGTGATTCGCCCCAAGCTGCTGCCGCTGATTGCGGCGGCAGTTGTTTTGACGCTGGGCATTCACTTTGGTTTGCGCATCTTGTCGCGTGGCGTTGGCCGAGGTTGATCACAGCCGATCGATAATGTCCAGCCAATGCATGATCCGTTGGCGGGGAATTTCCGAATCGGATGTTGCCACCGGTTGGTTGATCAAGTGAACTGGAAATCCGGAATTCGACAACTGCTGCACGTGCCGCTCAATCCGCCGATCTCGCGCGGTTTCGGACTTGTTGACCACGAACAGTACCATCAGTCGATCGACCGCTGTGGATTTGACGTCTTTAATCCGCTCGGACATAGCCGAATTGTGCAGGACCAGACCGCGAATCAAATCTCGATAATTCATGGCAACAATGGACGCCATCACGCCACCCGACACCGAACCTCCGACGGCCACTCGTCGCGGATCAACATCGAACTGACGGACGGATTGCTGAACGACTCGTGCCACAAAGTCGGCTTCGGATGAATCCCATGCCTTGGGGTTTCGCGATTCCGGCAAGATCACCACCAAGTTGTACTTTTCACATAACGGTTGCCAATGCTTCCCGGATGCGACCTCGTCGAGCTTGCCGGGAGGTCCCAACCATAACAATGCACCTCGTGGCAACTCGGCCGATTGCGATGGAACAAAAGCAAAGCACCGGTTGGGCTGCTCGGGAATCTTGATTTCCGTCAATTTGACCTCTGTCGCGGCGCCGGCCAGCGTTTCATCCGATTCCAGTTCCACCGCCTCCGCATGCAATGGCGCCAGCTCAAACGTGACGTCTCTTGGTTGGTCGTCCTGGCGGACAAACTTTACCGTTACGGATTCCGAAATGGCCAAGGTGATCATGCGTTCGGCCAATTCCAGCGAATTGGCAACGGCCGCGCCGTTGATCTCAATCACCCGGTCTCCCAAGCGAATATCGGCTCGCGCGGCCGGTGAATCGGGTATCAGCCCACGAACCACGACTCCGGCTTTGTCTTCACTGGTGACACCTGGCACAATTCCCATCATGGCATGTCGAAACGGTGGCATAGCGGCCACGAGTTGGAATTTCAGTTCCGCTGCTTTGCCGTCGCGCTGATACACCACTTCAACTTCGTCGCCCGCGTACAACGGCCCTAATATCTGCCGAACCTGTGTCGCCCGTTGCACGGACGCCTGGTTGATGCGAATGATGTTGTCACCTGGTTTCAGTCCGGCCTGACCGGCCGGCGAGTTAATGGGGCAGGCCGCGACAATGGCGGGACTGGCGTAACCACGGTCCTGCCGAAACTCGATACCTGACAGACCGGCATGCAGATCCTGGGCCCGGGATAGTTGATCCAGGCGCAATTCGTCCAGCGGAACCGCGAATCCAATGCCGGAGTCATACCAATCGCTGCCGGCGACGTCGGATTGCTGCGGAGACAGCGGAACCAACAATCCCAGCACGTTACCTTCGAGATCGAGCAGCGGTCCGCCGAAATTGTGCGGTGAGATCTTCGCATCAGTTTGAATTGCTTTGCCCCAAATGCGATTGGTAGCACTGAGAATTCCGGTGGAAAGGTTGGGCGAATCGGCATCGAACGCTTTGCCTACAGCGATGACGGATTGACCGACGCGCAACTCCGCTCGGGGCAGGAAACTGGGCACGGGGGTCGCTCGGCCGGTTTCTACTTTCAGCAACACCACTTGTCGACTGTGATTGCGCGCGACGATTTCCGCCGGATACCTCGAGTTGGCATTCCACTTGACGAACACTGCCGCCGGCTGCTGCGAGAGATTGAATGAACTGGTGACGACATATCCGTCTTCGCTGACCACCAGTCCCGTGGTGGGTCCGGCAGCGACTTGCCGCCCTTCGATCCGGTCCAATCCGCCTACGGTTTCGATTTGCACAACCGATGCGGTAACTCGTTCAACGGCGCGTTGAACAACCGACTCGGCCCACGAATCGGCATCCGTTTGCGCTGGCAAATCGCGGCCCGCGACACAGGCCACCGTGAAAACAACGATCAATCTAAGCGAAACCACTAGTTAACCCGCAACGTTTGCTTGATGAATTGTTGGCCGCGCTGCACAGTAATGGTCACGGCGGAATCCCGATCAACGTTCTCCAGTCTGCGCGTGACTTCGTTGCGCGACGGTGTGAGCCCGCCAGCCACCTCGATGATCAAGTCATCGGGTCGAAACCCGGCTCGAGCGGCGGGCGAATCAGGCGCGATCTGATCGATGAATGGCGGCGTTCGCGCAAGCACGTTGGGAACCAGTACGATCCCCAGCAACTCAAGCGACATGGGTTCATCCGGTGTCACCAGAGTTGCCGGTCGACTGCGGGCCGACCCGGTCAACACTTCATCAATGGCAGGTCCCAGTTCGCTGACCGGAATCGCATAATTGAGCCACACGTTGGATTGACTACTCCGCAATTCCTTGCCAACTAATCCGATCAGTTGGCCGTGCCGGTCGGTCACTGCGCCACCGGCAGATCCAGGATTGCTGGTGATCGCGTCGAGGATCCAGACCGGGCCCTGATAGGCCGTTTCCATGGCACCGCGCCGCGCGGCCAGGTTGGTTTTGGCGGCGACGACGCCCCGCTGCACGCTGACCGCCTCATTCCCAGTGGCGATCCCGTACAGGTTGCTGAATACCAGCATCCGGGTGCCAATATTGGCGGAACCGGCAGCATCCAGATCAAAAAACGGTTGCTCGGCGACGTCAATTTTCAGTAAGGCAATCTCCAGTTGAGGATGAAACCCAACCAGTTCTGCCACCAGACGCCGTCCGTCACTGAGCATGACGGCCACGTCGTCGCTGTCCAGCACGTAACTCCACGACGTCAGGATCAGCCCGTCCCCGGAAATAAAGCACCCGGTCTGATAGGCTTCCAGTCGGTTCAGACCACCCGCGCCGAAAATCTTCACCATTTTGGGCTGCACCGATTGGAGCACCTGGTGGATGTCGTTCGGCGACTGAGCAACTGTCGGTTGCACAAGTGTTGGTGGGACAGGCACCAGCAAGGTGGCAAGCCCGATGGCGAAAAAGTAAATCGCTCGTGAAGTGTTAGCGAATCGCAACGAAGGCGCCCGTCAAATTGATGGGAAATTATGGATCATCTTGTGCAAGTGTCACATCATCGACGAACAATTCCCATTGGAACTGATCGCCGTTTTGAACGCGGATCACCGACGGAAACATGGTTCCGGCAAACGATCGGTAGTTGTCAAAATGAATCACACACGGATCGCGGTGCGGATCGGTCCACATTTCCAAACCGATCATCTGTGAGTCCACTGGGTCAAACATGAACTGCATTTGCACGACATTAAATGTGCCAGTCAGGACATGGGCATTTCCCGCAACACCGTTCCAGGGCAAACCGCCCAAATAGTAGACATCGCCGAACCGCGCAGGTCCCAGCGTGACCAGGCGCTGCCACAGGTGCAGGGCCGGCAACAAACCTCCCGATTCAAGTGGGATCACTTGCTCGCTCAAATCCAGATCCAGGTCGAGGACGGCGGCCTGTTCTCCCCACTGCATGCCAGAGCCCGTTTGACTGAGGACGATTGTCACCGGCGTCTGATCGGCCAACCGGGCTTCGACTCGCCATTTTTGATCGGCGGTGCCGGCCACCCCTTGAGCGGCATAGCGTTCCCAAATTTCGCTGACCCGGATTCGATTAAAGTAGTAGTTGGCGAAGCCCGATTTTTTTTCGATCAATTTTTTTGCGGCCGCGGGAATCGTTGACTTTTCTGATTTGGACGAATCGGGTTGTGGCGGGCGCCGGGGACCCGGCATCGAATCGCCCTGCCGACCCTCCACCAACTGGATGAGTTGCTGTGCGGAATGCACGCCCGCCAGGCGAACCTCAATCTGAGTCGTGTTGCCGTCCCGCCGATATTCCAGCGGCAACCGCCAGCGTTTTGGATAAATCCCCAAAACATTCTTGAATTGATTGACCGTGCGAATGGACCGGCCGCCGAAGGAAACCATTTCGTCCCCGTATCGCAAGCCACGACGATAAGCGTCCGAGGTTTGCAAAATGTTGTCGACGATTACCCGGCCCTGTTGGTCGGTGCCGACCGTCGCGCCCAGTGTGGCGTGGTCGACGATGCGGCCGCTCGATAGATGATCGAGGAACAATTTGATCTGGTTGATGGAAATGGCATAGCCGACACCCACATTGACGCGTCCACGTTTTTCGAACGATGCGCGACCGTTGATACCGATTAACTCACCTCGATCGTTAAACAGCGGTCCCCCGGAATTGCCCGGATTGATCGCGGCATCGGTTTGCAGGCAATCGGCATACTCCAGCAACGTGCCCGCCGGGTATTGGTAGCGGTGGACTCCCGAGACAATGCCCCAGGTCACGGTGGGTTCAAAATTGGTAGCCAGCAAAAACGGGTTGCCGACAGCAAAACAGTTGTCCCCGACTCGCACCTGGTCACTATCGCCAAGCGTGGCGGTGGGAAAATCGTCTCGACCCAGCAGTTTGATCAGTGCCACGTCTCCTGTGGGATCCAGCCCAACCAGCACGGCATCGTACAATTGACCGTCCGGCATCGAGCAATGCATATACATGCCGCACGGTTTGACCACGTGGTAATTGGTCAACGCCAATCCGTCAGCTGAAATGACGACGCCGGACCCTCCGCCCTGGCCGCTCGCGGCAAAAACGCTGCATGATGCTCGCGAGGCTTGCTCGATTACAGCGATTCGCCGGGCCTCGGCCTGACGGGCGGCAAGCAGATCGCCTGCCAATTGACCGCTGGCGACGCCCTGGAAAACACCGCTGGCGATCATGAACGCAGCGCCGGCGAACGCCGCTGATCCGCACTGTCGAATCCCCATCATCGGCTAACCCTGAAGTCACAGAAATGGATCCAGTCGCCAACGTCGCGACCGTCGTTATAGTCGACGACCAGCGACAGGCGTG
>JBFILF010000327.1:0-6354 GCA_041599835.1 Pirellulaceae bacterium | reverse complement strand
GGGTGTCCTGTTGCAGGGCAAACTCCAACATGCCGCCAAGGTCCCTGGCATCGCCGGGCGTCATCACCACCATGTTAGGAAACATTCGCATGTAGGCGATGTCAAACGTGCCATGGTGCGTTGGCCCGTCTGCAGCCGTCAATCCCGAGCGATCCATCATGAACGTGACTGGCAAATTTTGCAGGCAGACTTCCTGGAATAGCTGGTCGATGCTGCGCTGCAGAAAGGTACTGTAAATGTCCACGACCGGCCGCAATCCGGCTTTGGCCTGACCCGCGGCGAACGCGACCGCGTGCGATTCGCAAATGCCCACGTCGAAAAACCGATCGGGAAACTCGTCGCGGACCGGCTCCAGCTTGTTACCCTGGCACATGGCTGCGGTAATCACCGTCACTTTGTCGTTTTTCCGCATCTGCTCGGCAATCGCATCGCGGGCAAAATTCGTGAAGGCTTTCGAGGCGGACTTGGATTTCGGAACCGCCTGTTCCCCTTGCCGCTCAAAGGCTGGCGGTGTGTGAAAGTAAACCGGGTCTTCGGCGGCCGGCCGAAACCCATGACCTTTTTTGGTGATGACATGCAGCAACACGGGTCCGGTGATCTTGCGGACCATCTTCAGATATTTCTTGATGATTGAAATGTTGTGGCCGTCGATCGGTCCGAAATAGCGGAATCCAAATTCCTCGAACATCATGCCGCCGTGCAAACCCGCCTTGATGCCCTCTTTGATCTGCGCCAACAACCGCTCAGCCGGGTCGCCAAACAACGGCACTTTGTTGAGGATGCTCACCACCTCGTGCTTCAGGCCACCGTAAGCCGGGTTGGACCGCAACCGGTCCAGGTAACTGGCCAGGCCACCCACGCGAGGGCAAATCGACATCTCGTTGTCGTTGAGGATCACCAGCATGTTGCTCTTCAACTCGCTGGCATTATTCAGCGCCTCAAACACGATACCCGACGGCAGGGCTCCGTCGCCGATCACCGCTACGGCCGCCCGGTCGGTTTCGCCCAGCAAATCGGCCCCGCTCCGCAAACCGACCATCGTGGAAACACTGCAACCAGCGTGGCCGGTCATGAACAAATCGTATTCGCTTTCGTGCGGGTTGGGATAACCCATTAAGCCACCCCGCGAGCGAATCGTGTGAAATTCGTCGAACCGGCCAGTGATCAGCTTGTGCGGATAGATTTGATGACCCGTATCCCAAATCAGCCGGTCGTATCGAAAATCAAAACTGCTGTGCAGGGGCAGGCACAACTCCACCACGCCCAAATTGGATGCAAAGTGGGCCGTCCGCGTCGACAACAAATTGCACAAGGCATCGCGAATTTCTTCCGCCACATCTTCCAATTGTCGGACGGTCAAATCGTGCAACTCGAGCGGCGACGTTAATTCGGCCAGTCGTTTCGACATGGTTTATTGGTTCCTTTCCAAAACGAATCGTGCGATGCTCCGCAATGGCTCGGCCGGCGGCCCAAAATCCGTCAGCGCCGTGATGGCCAATCCGATCAGTTCTTCCGCCCGTTGCCGACTGGCTTCGACCCCCAAAAGTTCCGGGTAAGTCAATTTGCCGCGTTCCTGGTCTTTACGGGCCAGTTTTCCCATTTTGACCCAATCGCCTTGGCAGTCCAACAGATCATCCACGATCTGAAATGACAAACCCAGGTTTTTCCCAAAGGTTTCAAGATCGCTCAGTTGTTTTTTGGTGGCGCCGGAGACCAGGCCACCAAGCTTGACCGACGTAATAAACAAAGCGCCGGTTTTGCGTCGATGGATCTGTTCGAGCCGCTGCAAATCGCGGGGTTCGTCGCCGGGCGACAGATCATCCGCTTGACCGCCAACTAGCTGACTGGCGCCGCAGGCCCGCGCCAGTTGCCGACAACACCGCGCGGCGATCGCATCAGGATATTCCTCCGCGATGATCTCAAAGGCCAGTGGAATCAGCGCGTCGCCCGCCAGAATCGCCGTCGCTTCATCGAATTTGATATGGCACGTCGGCAAGCCGCGCCGCAGTTGATCGTCATCCATCGCTGGCAGATCGTCGTGTATCAACGAATAGGTATGGATCATCTCGACGGCACAGGCGGCCGGCATGGCCAATGAATCGGAACCGCCGCAAGCTCGTGCTGCCATTAAAACCAGCGTGGGACGCAGCCGCTTGCCACCGCTCAGCAAGCTGTAGCGGATCGCTTCTCGCAAATGGGCCGGACAATCATCATCAAACAATGTGTATTGATCGAGGTGCTGCTCGATGTGTTGACGCGTTTGTTGGAGATCGAGTGACACAGATTCGAGCGCGGATTCTGTCATGGAACCACCGTAACTGCCATGCGGCGCAGTGGCCTTCGCCGAGGAGCTAACCGTTTCAAAGCCAGCTAATTAACCGGCGCGGGATGGAAATGAAGCGGCTGCGCAAACAGGTGGCAAATCCGCATGTAAACAGTCTAAAACAAACGCCCCTCATCGTCTATCTCGGCCGGCTCCTCTTCATCATCGGACGAATAACCTCGTTTGCGAGCCCGGTCACTGGTGCCGAATTCGGTGGCGGTGGGCTGGTCGCCTAGGTTCTCCACGTGCGCCTGGCCATCTTCATCAACCCGCGTCAAGACTTGAATTTTGCGCTCCACTTGTTGCAGTTGATGGTGACACTCCCGCAATAACTTCACACCGCGTTCGTACTTTTCGATCGACTCCGACAAGCCCAGCTTGCCCTGTTCCAGCTGCTCGACAATTTGTTGCAACTCGGCCAACGACTGCTCAAACGATTTGTCCGCAGGACGATCGGTTTGTTTTTTCTTTTTGCTCATGCTAAACCGCACCTGTTCGACCGCGCGAAGAGTTTGCTTACTCGGGCGATTGCGTTCGTTCGATCACACTTTCAATATGGCCTTGCGCTAATCGGGTGACAATCCGCTGGCCGGGTTGCACCGTTTGGGCATCGGTGATGGGCTGCCCTGACTCGGTCTGTGTGACGCTATATCCGCGCGCCAGCACGTTTAGCGGGCTGACCGCGTCCAGTCGATCCGCCAGATTTGCCGCTTGATGTTGACTCCGTTCCAGGCATCGATCGCCCGCGCGAAACAAACGGATTTCCAATTCATCAACCCGCCGCGACAACAACTGCACCAGATCTTGAGGGTGGCGAAAGACGCGGCGGGAGGCCAGGGCGTTCAACCCCTGTCGGGCTTGCGCGGCCAAGCTGACCAGCGAAGCGGTCAGCCGGTATTGGATATCATTTAATTTGCTGGTCAATTCACTTTTTATCGGCACCACCAACTCACCCGCTTCGCTGGGTGTCAGCGCGCGCACATCGGCGGCCAGATCGCACAAGGTGATGTCGATTTCATGACCCACGGCACTGACGGTCGGAATGCGGCTGCCGGAAACGGCGCGAACAACCGTCTCTTCATTGAACGCCCAAAGATCTTCCATGCTGCCGCCGCCGCGCGTCACGACCAGCACGTCGGGCGCGGGTGCCAATCGGTTTGCCAACTGGATGCCGCGGGCGATTTCACCGGCGGCCCCTTCGCCCTGAACGCGACAGGGCACCAGCAACATCTGCAAATTGGGCCAACGGCGCGACGTGACTTGCAAAAAATCGTGCAGCGCCGCTCCGCTGGGGCTGGTGACCACCGCCACGCGTTGGGGTATTTTGGGAAGGGGCCGCTTTCGCGCCGGGTCAAACAGCCCCTCGGCATCCAACTTGGCGTGGAGTTTACGAAAGGCCAATTGAAGGGCGCCCAACCCCAGCGGTTCGATGTGCGTAATAATCAGCTGGTAGGTTCCCCGCGGCGGATAAATGTCGATTTCGCCCCGGCAAATCACATCCAGACCGTCGTCCAGCTCGAAATCCAACTCGACCGCCGTGTTTCGCCATATCACCGCCCGCAACTGAGCGTCGTCATCGGTCAAGGTCAGGTACAAGTGCCCGCTGTGCGGTCGCGATAAATTGCTTATTTCGCCGCCCACCCACACGTCAAAGAACCGTTGGCGCAAAGTTGTTTGAAGCATCCGCGTCAGCTGCGAAACACTCAGCACCTTGTCGCCGCCGGCACCGGCGCGCCGGCCACCGAAAGGGTCCGCTTTGGGCTCAGGTGGCATGCGAATCTTCAATCAAAAATGAAAGTCCCATCAAACCGGCTCGGGCACACTGCATCGGCGACGCATACGATTGCGACATTTCAGGCGGCATTTGGACCCACCCCGTCTATTTGCCTCGCGCCAACGGTGCACACTAACATGATAGTAGATTAGCGCGATAGTAGATTGAATTGGGTGTCAGCGAGTTGCCAGTGGCCGCCAGTGGCGACATAATGCTGAATCCACTTTTTTAATGGAATTACCCATTGACCCGTGCCCCGGGGCGGTCGCCATGGCCAACACAATAGTTAATAAACCAGTCCCTCCTTCCACAGCTGCTGACACGGAAAGCCGCGATGGATCGGCGCGCCTCGACAAGATCCTGCAAACGGGCATCACCTTTGACGACGTGCTGATTGAACCCAGGTACAGCGATGTTGTGCCTGCCCAAGTCGATACGTCGACCCGATTGACCCGCCGCATTCGACTCAATGTTCCGGTGCTGAGCGCGCCGATGGACACCGTCACCGAAAGCGAGCTGGCGATCGCCCTGGCAAAAGTTGGCGGCCTGGGCGTGATTCACAAAAACATGTCCATTGAGGCACAGACGGAAGAAGTGCGACGGGTCAAACGCAGTGCCAACGGGATCATTGACGACCCCGTGACCTTGCCACCCGACGCGCCCGTAATTCGCGCCAAGGAAATGATGGACCAGCACAACGTGTCGGGCATACCGATAGTGCTAGCTGATGGCAAGCTTGTGGGGATTTTAACTCGTCGCGATTTGAGGTTTTTGGAATCCGGTGATATCGCCATTCGCGACGTGATGACCAAGGATCCGTTGGTAACGGCTACGGGAAGAGTAACGCTTGCGCAAGCTGAGAAAATTTTAACGGCTAAAAAGGTGGAGAAACTTTTACTGGTTGACGAAGATAACAAACTGAAGGGTCTGATTACGATCAAAGACATCGACATGATGAAGCGCTTTCCGGACGCTTGCAAAGACCAGTTCGGAAGGTTGCGGGTCGGTGCCGCGGTGGGCGTCAACGACGCCGAGCGGGCCGCGGCCTTGATTGACAATGATGTCGATGTGCTGATCGTGGACAGCGCCCATGGCCATTCGAAGAACGTGATTGACACGATCAAGTCCATTAAAGCCAGCGCCGAAATTGAAATCGTCGCCGGCAATATCGCGACATCCGAAGGCTGCCAGGCGTTAATCGACGCCGGCGCCGATGCCGTGAAAGTTGGAATTGGTCCGGGTTCAATCTGCACGACGCGGGTGGTCAGCGGAATTGGCGTGCCACAAATCACGGCAATTCACAACGCGGCAAGCGTCGCCCAGCAGTACGACGTACCGGTGATCGCCGACGGCGGGATTCGCTTTTCGGGTGATATCACCAAGGCCATCGTGGCCGGTGCCGATTGCGTGATGATCGGCGGACTGCTGGCGGGTTTGGCGGAAAGTCCAGGCTCGACGATTTTGTACCAGGGGCGCACCTTCAAGGTGTACCGTGGTATGGGATCGTTGGGGGCCATGGTCCAAGGTTCCAGCGAACGGTATCGACAGGGTCAAGCGAACCAACCGGAAAAACTTGTACCGGAAGGGGTCGAAGGCCGAGTCCCGTTCAAAGGCAACCTGAGCGATTTCGTATATCAACTCGTAGGCGGTTTAAAAGCCGGCATGGGTTATTGCGGAACGCGAACGATTCATGAATTGCGTACGGAAGCGCAGTTCATCCAAGTATCCGCGGCGAGTGTAAGAGAGAGTCACCCCCATGACATCGCCATCACGCAGGAAGCGCCAAATTACAGCGTCGAAAATCCAGCCCAGGAAAAACACTAATCGCCGCTGGCCATTGGGGGGTTTTGCCAGCCATCTGGTGCTGGCCGGCGTGGCACTGGTATTAATCGCCGTCTGCGGCGGCAGGTCGCCGCTGCACGGGCAACAGGCAGAGCCGCCACGATTCGCACCGCCCGTTCACGCCCAACCGTTGCCGCAAGCACACACGGCGCACCACCATCAACCACGCGCGCATCAACCACGCGCGCATCAATTACGCGCGCATCAATCACGCGCGTCGACATCACAACCGCGGCGGGCTAATCGTATGTACCGCGTGCGGCAGGTCAGCGGCGTGCAGGAATTGGCCACCCAACAGCATCAACAACCACCGCCGGCCGCTCCCACCGTGGCCAACTGGCGATCGCGTAATAATTCGGCAGCGGTCCAGGATCATTCCACGGTTCAACCGGGCCTGCAATCTCCCGTTGCGTCG
>JBFILF010000326.1:0-6362 GCA_041599835.1 Pirellulaceae bacterium | reverse complement strand
TCACTGGAAAAATTCCATCAAGAAATTGTCGAATCGATCCAGGCCGGCAAGGTGGTCGGGTGTGCAGCGGCGTTGATGAAGGATCACCAACTGATATACGCCAAAACCTGGGGGCAGCGGAATCGCGAGGAGTCATTGCCGGTCGAAGACGACACGATTTGGCGGATCTATTCCATGACCAAGCCAATCACCAGCGTGGCGGTGATGCAATTGGTCGAAGCCGGCAAACTGAAACTCGACGAGCCTGCCTCAAGTTACCTGCCGGATTTCAAGGATCTAAACGTCTTGGTTGACGGCGAGGAAGTTGACTGCCTGCGTGAAATGACCGTGCGCGACTTGCTGCGACACACATCGGGGTTGTCCTACGGATTTTTTGGGGACACGCCGGTCGATCAAGCGTACAAAAAAGCCGGCGTATTGATTTTTGACAAAAACCTGGCCGAAACCGTTTCAAAACTTGGCAAAATCCCCTTGTTGCATCAACCGGGAACACGGTTTCATTATTCGGCGTCAACGGATGTGCTGGGACGGGTGGTAGAAGTCGCTTCCGGTGTGAGCTTTAAAGATTATTTGCAACAGAATATTTTCGATCCGCTCGACATGCGCGATACGTTTTTTACCGTGCCCGAAGACAAACGGGATCGATTCGCGCAAATGTATGCGCCAGACGGATCTGGCGGCCTTAAACCCGCCCGCAAAATGGCGTCATATCGATTCGTCAACGACACCGGTTTTTATTCCGGCGGTGGCGGCCTGTGCAGCACTACCGGCGATTACCTGCGGTTTTGCCAAATGCTGTTGAACGAAGGAGAATTCGACGGTCAGCGATTGCTGGAATCCGAAACGGTGCGTGACATGACCCGGAATCAGCTGCCCGACGGGGCCAGCGGTCGTGGATTTCAATTCGGCCTGGGCTTTGCAATTTCACCCCAAGGTCACTATGCCTGGGGTGGTGCTGCCGGGACGCGCTTCTGGGTGGACCCGCAAAACGAGATCATCGGCGTTTACATGATCCAGATTAATCCGAACCGAGGCAGACAATTCGGCAATCGCTTTAAACAAACCGTGTATGAGTCCATGTTGAACTAATCGTCTGCGGTTTAGTTTTGTTTTGAATTAATGTTGCAGTTTGACCACGTTGAAATCTTCGTACCCGACCGCGATTTGGCCGCCCAATGGTACGCCACCGTCTTGGGTTTTGAAGTTGCGGATCAATTCAAACACTGGTCTGAGGATGGTCCGCTGATGTTGGCCAACGGCGACGGGGGTCAGATGCTGGCATTGTTTGAGGGCTCGCCGCAGGAGGGTCATCCGATTTGCGGTTTGCGGCGGCTGGCGGTTCGGGCAAACGCCCGCGAATTTGCCGAATTTATACGTATGTCCTCCGGCTGGTCCGATCCGCCGCTTGGCCCTCAACAGATTCAAGATCACGACCAGGCTGTGTCGGTTTATTTTGCCGACCCCTTCGGCACGCCCTTGGAGGTAACGACTTACGAGCACGAGGCAGCACGCCAGTTTGTCGAGTCGTTGATTTGAAACACCCTGAGCGCAAAATCTTTGCCGCGCAACTTGCAAGTGTCGCCGCACTGGGTGACGATAACGGATTGTCCTGCCATTTTTAGGTTCAGCCGATGCCTGCCAATGTTCAATCTGACCGCGAAGTGCTAAGTGCCGCAGCCGAGCGCGGCGCGTTAAGCCAGCTGGGCGCGTTCCTAAAACTCTCCGGGCCGGGTTGGCTACAAAGTGCCATCACGCTGGGCGGTGGATCGCTGGGAAGCGCGCTGTACTTGGGCGTGCTGGGCGGTAACAGCATGCTGTGGCTGCAACTGATCGCCATTATCATTGGCGTCGTCATGTTATCAGCCATCAGTTACGTGACGTTGTCGACCGGCAAGCGCCCGTACCAGGCCATCAACGAATACATCAACCCGATATTGGGCGTGGGATGGATTACGGCCACGATCCTCGCCAACATGATCTGGATTCTGCCACAGTTTTCCTTGTGCTTTGACACGCTCGACAACAATCTCCTGCCCGGTGTGGTTAACAATTCTCAGCAAACCAAAATCATTGTCTCGGCAATTATCGGCGCAATTACCTTGTCAGTGGTGGTAATGAGTTTCAACCGTGGACTCATGTCAAGATTGTTTGATGTGATACTCAAATTAATTGTCGGTTTAATCATCGTTTGCTTTGTCGCAGCCGTCGTCTATCTGTCGCAACAGGATCAAATCAAATGGGGCGAGGTCGGACTGGGATTCTTGCCAAACCTGTTCCAGTGGAACAATCCAGCGCCTGACATTCAGCAACTGATGTCCGGGTTGTCGGACCAATGGCGGACGTTCTGGCATGACGAGATCATGGGTAACCAGCGACGAGTCATGATAAGCACGACCGCCACCGTGGTAGGCATCAACATGACGTTTTTGTTGCCCTACTCCATGATTGCCCGTGGCTGGGACAAACCATTTCGCGGACTGGCGCGATTCGATTTAATCACGGGGATGGCGATTCCGTTCATTTTGGTCACCAGCTGCATTGTCATGTCATCTGCCTATTCGTTTCATGCCAAAGCTGATGCGGCGTTTCTCAGCGAGGATCCGACTGAGGTGGCATCCAGTCCGTTGTTTGGCGGGGCGCTGGGGATTTTGGAAGAACGGTTCATGCAAGATCCGGACAACTCGCGGATTCGTGACGTTGCTGCAATGCCGCAGTCCACGCCCGAAGAGCAAGCGGCCAAGTCCGAACGGCGAAAGGCGCTGATCGCCGAACTGGCCGCACAACTGCCCCAGGAAGAACGCAAACTGGCGGCGACTTTGGTTAAACCGAACACCGGGCAACTTGCCAAATCGCTGTCGCCATTGCTGGGAGACAAAAACGCCAACCTGGTGTTCGGTTTGGGCGCGTTTGCCATGGGTTTCTCCACCATCATCATCTTGATGTTGATCAACGGTTATGCGTTGGCGGAAATCCTTGGTCGCTACGACAGTCGCTGGGCGCGGACGATTGGTGCATTGCTGGCCGGCGTCACAGGATTTTGCTGGGTTTGGATTTGGACCGGCACATCTCAGACGTGGCTAATTATCGTGGCCTCTACGTTTGGTGCCATTTTGTTGCCGATCGCCTACCTGTCGTTTTTTCTGCTCATGAACAGCCGCTCGTTGTTGGGCGACGAAAAGCCCGCCGGCAGACGGATGATCGTGTGGAACGTATTGATGGCGATCGGATTGCTCGGAGCCGCCGCGCAAGCGTATTTGGCGACTGGGTTGCAGATCGAAAGGCCGGGTACCGGCAGTTTTGTGGTCGGCGGCGTGGTGACTTTTCTGTTGTTGGCCCTCATCGGTTTCTCAGCCCGCATTCGCAAACTAGCACCAACGAATACGGAGAATTGACATGGACGCACTTCGCGAGGCGCTGCAGCTGGCCCGCGACGGGTCCTGGCACGAATCCCATGAGATCGTTCAAACGCGCAGTGATCCGCTGGCCTGCCTGATTCATGCTTATTTGCACCGAGTCGAAGGCGACGACGGCAATGCGCGGTATTGGTACAATCGCGCCGGAGCGGAGTTTCCCAGCGTTGGCCTTGACGACGAGCTGGCGCAGCTTTTCGACAAAATCGATGCCGCGAAAAGTCGTTGACGACGCGACCGAACACAGACGGTCGCAAGTGAACTTTTCGTTGCCCGCACGGCTCCCTATGATGAACCGTCCTCCCAGTTGGATTTGTGCCCCCTATCCGTTAACGAGACCGCCGAGAGATGAGCGTGACCGGAACCCAATTCGAAACGATATCCGTCAAACAGGCCCGCGACGCGTCGTCGATCGGTAAACAGGTTTTGTTGCGCGGCTGGGTACGGACGCGGCGCGATTCCAAGGCGGGATTCAGCTTTGTCGAAATCAATGACGGCACATGCCTGGGCAATATCCAGATCGTGGCGGATGCGAGCCTGCCAGAATACGAAAGCGTGGTCAAATCCCTGGTCGCCGGCTGCAGTATTTCGGTTGCAGGGGAAGTGAAATCATCCAGCGGCCGCGGTCAGGTCACCGAAATTGGCGCGGCGCGCATCGAGTTGATCGGTCGCGCGGATCCGGATTCGTATCCATTACAGAAGAAACGGCATTCCCTGGAGAAACTCCGCGAGTGGGCCCACCTGCGACCGCGGACTAACATCATCGGTGCCGTGGCTCGGGTCCGAAACTGCATCTGTCATTCCATTCACCAATTTTTCCAGGAAGAAGGGTTCTTGTACGTCCACACGCCGATCATTACCACCAGCGACTGCGAAGGCGCCGGCGAGATGTTTCAGGTGACAACCATCGACTTGGAAAAGCTGGCTCAAGCACGGGCGGACCAAGTCAACTATGATTTTGACTTTTTCGATCGCCCGGCGTATCTCACGGTCAGCGGTCAGCTGGAGGCCGAAACGTATGCCAGTGCACTTGGCAAAGTTTATACGTTCGGTCCTACTTTTCGCGCGGAAAACTCCAACACTTCGAGGCACCTGGCGGAGTTTTGGATGATTGAGCCGGAGATGGCGTTTTACGAGCTGACGGACAACATGGATTTGGCCGAACGGTTCTTGAAGCGGATTTTTGGCGACACGCTGCAACGCTGCACAGAAGACATGCAGTTTCTTTCCGATCGACCTTGGGACAAACAATCCACCGACGAACCGATTGCCGACGTATTGCAACGAGTCGTTGACAGCGAGTTTGCGCGACTACCCTACACGGAAGCAATCGACATACTTAGCTCAAGTGGCGTATCGTTTGATTTTCAACCGACGTGGGGGTCCGATTTGCAGTCCGAGCACGAACGGTACTTGACGGAAAAACACTTCCAATCGCCGGTGATTCTTTACGATTACCCGCGCGTGATCAAACCGTTCTATATGTACTGCAACGATGACGAGAAAACGGTGCGCGGCATGGATGTGCTCGTGCCGCAAATCGGCGAGATCATCGGTGGCAGCCAGCGCGAGCATCGGCTGGAACAGCTGCAACTAAGAATGCGGGAAACGGAGATGAGCGAGAAAGATTACTGGTGGTACCTCGATCTCCGCCGGTTCGGAACCGTACCGCACTCGGGATTTGGTTTGGGACTGGAACGCGTCGTCCAGTTCGTCACAGGAATGGCTAACATCCGGGACGTGATACCGTTTCCCAGGACGCCGGGAAACGCCGAATTCTAAGCCAGGCACCGGCCGATTATCGGGTCACCAGCCACCAGGTAAACAACAAGTGCTGCGCCAGGGAACCGCAGAGCACGGCAGCGACGATCGGCAAGATTGTCAAAAGCGACTTCATGGTGGGTTTCCGTTTCGCAAAATCCAATCAGTCGACGATTGGCTGGGGGCAGGCCTTACGCAAAAAATGAACCGCCAGTGCCGTGGGCCGGGCACACGAAGCTCCGAGTGGTGGCGCACCTCACTCGCTTTTGAACTGTAATGGCAAAGGCCGGCACGCCCGGCAACATTCGTTTCGCATGGAACGTGAAGTGGATTACGATGTGCCCTCCTCTGTCTCAGCAGGAGTCCAGGCGGCGGCGCTAGAATTTTTCACCTTGCTGGTGCGGAATCAGGGACAGCACAATGTAAAGCGCCTGGTTCCGACTGCCCAAATCCACGCGGGTGGCATAATAATTCCGGTCACGCTCGCAGACACATTCCGAGTGCGATTGCAGGAATTCGATGATGCTCGGTATCGACGAGCACACATCCTCGGCCGGCTTGTCGGTTGTTTCGCCAATCACGCCCGCGGATCGCGTGTCGTGCAGCCACACGTCGCCGTTTGGATCGATAAACAGGACCTGTTGAGCGGTTTTGGCCCGAGTCCGCAATTCGTGGACAATAATTTGTTCCAACTCGCATTCAATCCAAACGTAGCCGAACGGTTGCTCGGTGCGTCTGTCATACAGCGGCACGCCCGCCCGGAGCCGGCGGCGACCCTTCGGAACCGGTTCGTTTCCTTTTGGATTTTCCAGAGACATGGACACTTCATCAGGTTGTTGTTTCACGACGCATCGTTGGAAGTTGTCGATTTCCCCGGCCGCCAACCGGCTCAGTGGCACCGTACGGATGTTCGCTGCGTCAGTGCTGTGCCGCTCGACGCGAACGATTTCTTGGAATTTGCTGTCGTCGATCATGCCAAACCCGATTGCCGAATAGTCGAGGTTGGCGCGGAGCAATCCGGCGTAAATAACGGCGAGTCGATCGCGCCAAATACTCTCGTTTTCGCTGCTCACGCCGGCTTTCAAATCGATAATTTCTTGAATCGGCGGCAAGTTGGCCATGAAACGAACGTTGGTGTTAAGATCGGCGATGGCGGATTGAAGCGTGGCGCGAATTTCGCGGCCCTCCATC
>JBFILF010000325.1:0-6389 GCA_041599835.1 Pirellulaceae bacterium | reverse complement strand
GGACACGGCCCTGGAAGTGGTGTTGGGGCGCATCATTCACGAGCAACGGCAACGCCAGTCGCCCGCGATGTCGCCCCAGCGGATCTCGTTAATCGAGAATATTTACGAGCTGAGCGGCGGATCGTCGCGCGTCCGCAGTTACTTGTTGGGATGGCTGGCAGGCACCGGCCTGCGCGATGCCCTTGTTAGCTTCACCGAGTTGATGATTAACGATCCTCCACAGTCCTCAACCGATATTGTGGTGGCCTTTGCGCCGCTGCTGAACGAGCAAAATCGGTTTCCGGTGGATGCCGTTTTCCCAAACCTGTTGCAAGCCGTGCAGCATCTCAGCGTGGCGGCCGCTGTTCTCGACCTGGCCAATTTTGTCACCCGAGCCGAACGGGTCGATTGCCATCCAGCTGCCGACCGCAGGGCCAGTCTCGTGGCGATTCTCGATCGAATTGTCGAGCGACTGGCTCAGATCGAGTCCGGCGATTTGCCCAGCAACCACGGCCCCCAGCAAATCAGCCAACTGGTGGGCGAATCGGTGTCGCTCGTGACCTCGCTGTGCGACGCTCTGTCATTAATCGGGGATGTCTCCGCCGCCGAATCCTTGCGACGCGCTTCCCAATTGAAGCATCGTCAGATCCGTACCGAGTCCTTGTCGGCACTATGCCGTCTCAGCCAGTCGGACGCCCAGCAGCCGCTGATCGACATGGCGGCCGAGCCGGTGGTGCGGCTGCGGGCCCTGACCTATGCCGAAGAACTGAACTTGTTGCCGCGTGTCCCGGAATGTCACCAATCGGACGAAGCCCGGGCGGAAGGCCGGTTGGCGATGTGGTTGGCCCATCCGACCAACATGGGCCTGGCGCCCAATTCATTGCAACTCGTCGCCCGCAAGACGCTGTACTGGCCCAGCTTTGACGAGCCGCAGGATTGTTTTTTGTTTCGCTATCAATATGAGTTTTCACACGACAGTATCGAGAACCTGGGCATTGTTGGCCCGTTGACCCATGCCTTTGCATCCAGTTTGTTGCACCTGGAGTTGGCCGACGTGTTTGCCTGTTTTGCCGGCTGGCACTGCGAGCACGAAGAGATCAAAGAGTACACCTTGCAGCAGGCCCGCACGCTACAACCCGGCGTGGTCGAGCGGTTGATGTCACGGCTGGCCAGTTGGACGACCGATGACCAAACGGTACTCGACGCCCAACCGCGCTTTCTGGGGATTTTTATGGGCATCCCCGTGCTAGTCGCATCGGGCCGGCACCGCGATCGCATCGGCACCTATGTCGTTGACGAAGACCAGGTCAGTTGGTTCCCCGCCGAAGTCCAGGAGCTGGCAGCACACGATGAACTGGCCTATTGCATTTATAAAGGCCGCAAACTGCTGGGTGCTTTTAACTCAAAAGAAAATTGGCCAGGCAACAACCCGGCCGTCAGCGAATAGCAACATGACGCAGTGCCGCGTCTGCCAACTCGTGCGATCACTGTGGCCGTGTTTGTTCGGACTAGTGATCTCGGTCGCAATGCCCGGGTCGGCCATCGTCGCCCAGCAGTCGCATGTCGCGAACGACGCAGCGACGTTCAAGTTTTCGGCGCCGCAAAAAATCGGCAGCATCGATTCCCCGCTGATCGACGAAAGTAGCGGCCTGGCAGCCAGCCGCAAATATCCCGGCAACTTTTGGACCCACAACGATAACGGTGATAAGCCGGGTTTGTTTTTGATCGATTCGCAGGGAACCCACCGGGCCACTGTTCAATTGACTGGCGCCAAATTCGAGGACTGGGAAGACATTTGCAGTTTTGTAGACGACGGCCATCGTAGTCGGCTGGTATTGGCCGATGTCGGTGACAACGCCCGGCGTCGAAGCATTTATCGGTTGTATGTGCTGCACGAACCGCAACTGAAGTTCGATGAATCAACGATTGCCCAAATCGCCGTTGCAGATTTTACGACGATTCAATTTACATATCCTGACGGGTCGCATGACTGCGAGGCCGTGGCATACGATCACGTGCTGGGCGAGTTTTGGTTGGTGTCTCGCGAGTTCGCCCGCCCACAGAATTCGGGCGGACGGCATCCGGGTGTCTATCGATTGAAATGGGCGCCAGGTTCAAATACTGACCAACCGCTTCGCGCGGAATTCATTGGCAAGTACTCGAGCCTGGCAGTCACCGGCATGGATATCGCCGCGAATCGCCGTTTGGCCGTGGTCCGCAACTACCTCACCGCCAAATTCTACGTCCGGCAATCCGACGAAGGCTGGGGAGATGCGTTGTGCGGCGACGCGCTGGCTACCATCACGCTGCCCCTGCAACGGCAAGGCGAAGCGGTCTGTTTCGACACGGCCGCGGAGTCGATCTTGATCAGCAGCGAACGGATCGGCCAGCCGTTTTGGAAAATCGAATTGGCCCTCAAACAGCACCGGTAACGCGTAACGGCTTGATTGAGCCGTCGATCGGTCAAATACTATGTGATCAAACAACCAACCAGGCAGGGAATCGCACGTGGAAGAAAAAAAAAGCCGAATCCTGATTGTTGACGATAACCAAGCCAACTGCGAATTGCTCGAGGCCCATCTGTTGGGCTTGGACTGCCAACTCGAGTATGCGACCGATGGCCAACAAGCACTGGACAAGGTCAAGTCGTTCAAACCGGATTTGATCCTGCTCGACGTGATGATGCCCAAACTCAGTGGTTTTGAAGTTTGCAAGCACATCAAAGGGGATCCCGAAACTCGAGGTATCATGGTGTTGATGGTTACGGCACTAAACGAACTTGGCGATATCGAACGGGCGGTCGAAGCCGGGACCAACGATTTTCTCTCCAAGCCGGTCAATCGAGTAGAGCTGCTCAAGCGTGTCGAAAACATGCTCAAGATCAAAGACGTCTCAGACGAAAACGAGCGACTACGCAAATACATCTTCGAAATGGAAGAAGAAGGCCAACGCGAAAACGTTTAGGTGGTTGGCCGCCAGCTTTTCCAATTTGCCCATTATGCGCGGACAGTTTAACCGCCCTGCTCCGGCAAGGGCGCGCCGCCAATCAAATGGCAAATTCTCCAAACGGCACCGTTGCTAGCCGTGCAAATTGGTATTTCTGTCGAATTGGTCGAATCGTAATCTTTAGGTCTCTCCCTGGGGCCCCAGCATGGAGGCTGGAAAATGAAAAGGATTTCAATCGGTTCTTCCCCTGTTGGCTTGTTATTTTTATTGATGGCAGCCGCGCCATCTGGTTTTCCTGATTGTCGTTGCAACGCCAACGTGGTGATGCCGGCGGCCCTCAGTTATTTGACGGCCACGAATCAGTTGATCGCCGGTTTGGGGAGCGATAATTTTACGGTTCGCCAGGACGCGTTCCATCGGCTGCGCGCCATGGGCGCCGACGCGTTTGATGATTTGTTTCAAGCCCAGCGATCGACCGACGAGGAGATTTCGCAGGCCGCGTGGCGGCTGATCAATTTGATTGACTTGCAGCAATGCTATTCGAATGCCTCAAACGTGCTGGTGGGCTACACCGAGTTGAGATTCCCGGGCCGTGCCAAATCCATCATCCAGTTGAGTCGGTCGTCAGATTCCACCGCGCGATTGGGGTTGATACGAATCGCGCGCTACGAAATGGACGAAGTGCTGTCGCGGAGTGCTGCGATTGAGCTGATCGCGGAACAGTCGGTGGACGACGATCTGGCAACGCTGGCCGAATATGTCAAGGAAACCGAGCGCAGTCATCGGGTAGCCTGTTATTGGATCCGCCAGTATTTGATGTCCCAGTTGCGACCGCAGGATTTTGTCGCCATTTGGGAGCCGACCATCCGCTCCATTGCGGATGAGGCTGGACCTTTGGGTTTCCATCCGCGGCTGAATTGCCGGTTACTGCGATGGTATGTCGACGAATTATTGCGGCGGGACCTCCGCACTGAGGCCGATGCGGTTTGTCAGTGCCTGATCGAACAGGTCCCAGCTGGCCAGCGCGAATTGATCGAGACCATGGACTGGATGTTGATGCGCGACCTGAATGATTTTTGCGAACAGCTGGCGTTGCAGCATGAAGCCGCGTTCCAGCAAAGTCCGTTATTGCTGTATCGCCTGGCGGAACTTTATCGGCGGCGGGGCGACAATCAATCCGCTGCGCGGATCGCCGACCAGGCAATTCAACAGAACAAAGTGGATCCCCTACTGCGAATACAGTCGGCCGTACAATTGCAGCAATCCGGATTGGGTTATTGGTCACGACAACAGTTGGAAAGTGTTTGCCGGGACCCGGCAGCCGACTGGTCGGCGCGGATCCAGGCCAGTTGTTTGCTCGCTCAGCAATTGCACCAGGAAAACCGGCACCAGGAGGCTGCCCGTGCGCTGGACGTGGCTATCGATGAATTTGCAAAGACCCACGACAAGGCCGACGTGCAATTAATCGATGTCGACGAAACCACGGTGCGGGCGCGGCAGCAATACTTGTTGGCCCGCCATTATTTGGATGAAGGGCAATATCCATTGGCGCGGGAAAAACTGCTTGCCGGACTCAAATGGTTGCCTGAGGACACCTCATTGTTAATTACAGCCAGGCATTTCCCACAGGAAGATCCCCAGTGGCAAGTCGGCATCACCCAGTTGGTGCAATTGAGCCTTGAACGAATGCAACAGGAAATCGATCGATTGCAGGACCCGGAGTCGCAGGAATCATCCTCGGCGGCGTGGAGCGAACATCACTTGGCCGAAGTCTTGAATCGATATGCCTGGTTGGCGGTCAACACCGGCATTCAGCTGGAGCAAGCAGAGTCATACAGCCAACGGGCGGTGAGCATCGCCCCGCGAAACGGCGTTTACCTCGATACGAGGGCCCGTTTCCATTACCAGCAAGCTCGTTTTGCACAAGCCGTTGCGACCCAACGGCGCGCCGTCGCGCTGATGCCGTTTTCGCGCCGGCTGCAATCATCGTTGTCGAAATACCGGCAAGCGGTGATGTTTGCCGAATTGCCAGGTTACCTGCGGTAATGGCTGCAAAGCGTCACAACGCACGGAAGCAGTCGCCGGTCAATCCTGATGATAAACGGCGCCTATGGCATCACCGAAAATACCGACTCGCTCTTCATTACCAGGTAAGCGTCCGGGAACGTGTGAAAAGCCCGCACGTGCACGCTGTTCTGCCGCGACTGAATGTTCACATAGCTGATCGCGCCGAACGACAGTCGGCCGCTGGATTGAAACCGAAACACCAGCCCTTCACAGGGCACCGATTTCAACAATTCTTCCTGAATCATCGCAAAGGTGACAGGATCGGCCGGATCCAACTGGAACTGGCAGCGGTACTGCAAAACCTCGTCAACGTCGATGGACCAGGCATTGGGGTGCTGGATGGGTTCGCACAACAATCGCCCGCCCTGCGGCAACGGTTGATGGCTGGAGGCAGCCACTTCGGAGAACTGTCGCCCGTGCCGTTTCCAGGTCAGTACGTGGCCGGCGCTGGTAATGTCGGCACGGATTACATACTGGTTGCGTGACACCTGCCGCGACGCGAAAACCTCAAACAGCTCCGGATGCAAACCGCGACCGAAGGCTCGAAAAGTCAATTCCGAAATCTTGGGTCGAACGGTTAACACGGTGGATTCCCAACTGGATAGGCTGTCTTAAATATATTGATATCGCGATACATCTGTCGTCGACGTTCGGCCGCCGGCGAGGCAATTCGGCAGTACGCAATTGCAAAAACAACATCGAATTCAACGACCTGTTTGATTGCATTACTCAATTATAAACCGCGTTAGACGGCGCAGAAATAGAACTTTTTACAACTACCCATTTTTTGTGGCGGCGCAGGCGCACGCAGAATTATTCAAACGCTTTTCCACAATAAAAAATCTTGACTAACTAGATTATTTTTTTGTTCGGTTGTTGGCACAAAATTTTTGAACCGAAAAATATTTAATATTCACTTGACAAGCTCGCGCCTTTTGGTAGCGCCGCGCGGCGTGGCGCAAGTCGACCGGCTCATGCGCCGGCGGCAACTCAGATGTGATTACCTTTTATTTCTGGCCGTTTATTTATTTCTGGCCGTTTATTAGCGGCAGCGTTGAGCCAATCGCCCCGTCGCTCCCCCTGCCGCGCCCGGTCCCCCAGCGAACCCGTGCACAGAGCAAAGCCCGAGCGCTAGCGGGGCCGGTGCACGATGCCGGGGCACTCAACGGGCCGGGGCACTCAGTGGGCCCCGTGGATCGTGGGGCGGCCGCGCATCGGAACGGCGCATTCGGGGGGGGATTTTTGGCTTCGGACGGGTGGCCGCTTGGCGAGGGGTTTCACCGCCAACGGTGCGTCCTGGTTTGGCCGCCGCAAAGTGGGGAATTTATCGCGATTTGGACCAAAAATCCCCGCAAAACTTGGAATTCCGAGGGATTTCCAGATTCGCTCAAAAAATC
>JBFILF010000324.1:0-6400 GCA_041599835.1 Pirellulaceae bacterium | reverse complement strand
GGAACGGACTCTGCGAGGACAGCGAAACTTTTACAGCACTATTCGGGCCAGGATTCCATGGTCTGGCGGGCGGTGCGCCGACGGTCTGTAACTCAAGATCGCCATCGTTGTCCGTGAGTTCCAGCAACTGCTTGGTCAGTGCGACCGGGTCGGGAAAATTGCTGCCGGCCGCGATCATGGACGGCTCGGTCGAAACGGCGGGAACCGGCAATTCCTGCACGCCAACGTTGTCGACGTCAATCGACGGATAGCTACTTTCCGTTTGGGCATGCAAGTCAAGCGTCAGGCAATCAATCGTCCCGGGCCAACCAGGCAAAAAAGGGCTGCCTCCGAATTCGGTGACCGAGCCTGGGCGGCCAACTCGGCCCGAAACCGTCCGTTTTTTCACGTCCAGAGACAATTGAAGGTTGTACCATTGATTTGGCTGCAATCCGCAGACACGTTCGATCTTTTCGCCCACTCGCAGCGAAACATTGTCAGAGGCAATAAGAACTTCGACCGCCGCACCGTCATTGATGGCTGTCAACGAAAGTCGATGTAGTCCCTTGGCAGTGGCCTCGACGGCGCCTACCCGGACGTCAAGATTAACATGCAGGATGCCATCGTATTCACTTGTGATGCGCGGATAGATTGCATGAGCGATGCGGTAGGCGCCGTTGCCACCTGGAACGCTCGCCCCAACCTTGCCGCCGTGGTAGAGATTCTTGAACGGGCTCTGCGCGGCGTTGGTAACGGCGATCTTACCTTGGTAGAGCCACGGCGCAACGAGGACACCATTGCTGCCTCCAGCCGCCGGGGCCTGCAATTCGAAGTCGCCATCCATTTCAGTTAGCGAACGCAACACCACCGCCGGCACCGGCTGCTCGACCTTTGCCAATTGGCTGGCCAGCGTTGCGATGCGAGCTTGGTAGTCGCGCCACGTTGCCCGGCTTTCGGTTACCGGCAGTAACGGAACCATCGAGCGTACTTTTTGCTTTTGTTCCGAACCGGGGAAAGGATAGCGACTACTATCGAAAATCCCGTAGAGGGCGTAGTAGTCGTTCATGGAGATTGCATCGAACTTGTGGTCGTGACAACGCGCACAGCCCAGGCCAAGGCCGAGAACCGCTTGCCCCAGCGTGTCGATCGTGTCCTGGATTGTGAGGTGGTGATAGTTTTCAGAGTCAAATCCGAAGCGGCGCGAGATGGCAACGAACCCGGTCGCCGTGACACATTCGGCATATTGTTCGCGCGGTCGCCGACCAGCGAGTATGTCACCGGCAATCTGCTCGCGAAGAAACTCGTCGTAGGGCTTGTCTGTCCGGAAGGCGTCGATGACATAATTGCGATACCGCCAGGCCAATGGCACCGGGTAATCGGCTGTCTCACCCGCGGTGTCGGCATAACGAACCACATCGAGCCAGTGTCGCCTCCATTGCTCGCCGTATGCCGGAGACGACAACAACCGGTTGATCACTGTATCGAAGGCATCCGGCGAATTGTCCCGCACAAACGCGTCAATTTCCTCCGGCGTCGGGGGCAAACCGGTTAGATCAAAGGTCGCTCGGCGAATTAACGTTTGCTTGTCAGCAGGCGGCGCGGGACGGACGCCGATCGATTCTTGTTTCTTTCGAATGAACGCATCAATACCGTTCCGCAACCAGGCTTCGTCTTGAACATTCGGCGGCGCGGGATCACGGATCGGTTCGTAAGCCCAATGCTTTGCCGTTACAAACTTGGCCGATTGAGCCGGCCATGCTGCCCCGGAATTGATCCACTTGACGAAATCGGCAACCTGATCAGGCCGGAGTGAGTCCTTTGTTTCAGGAGGCATCTCAGAAACATCGTTGTCCCGTCGAATGGCTCGGATCAACAGGCTCTCTTCGGGCTTACCCGGAACCATCGCCGCGCCGGAATCGCCGCCCTTCAGTAGCGATTGACGCGAATCGACTCGTAATCCCCCAGAAGTTTTCGTCTCAGAGTGGCAGCGAAAACACGTCCCCATTAACACGGGGCGAATCTTTGACTCGAAAAAGTCTTCGCGCTCATCAGCAACCGCTGAACGGTCGCTCAACCCGAGCAAGCACGCCAGCAGCGCAACATAGGCCGCTCGATGCATGTCTGTTGTTCCGATCATCGCCAGAACCGAAAGGCATCTTCACCGATCGTGTCCCTGGGCGTTTCCCATGAGGTCGGGTACTCATAATATATCGTGCTGCGGCGCCTGGCACACCTTTGACTACCGATGTGGGAGTTTTTTCCATGATGCGGGGAAGTATTCCTCGCTTTTTTTGTTTCGATATGCCTATTTGTTTAGCATTGATCGCCTAATCAGTTGACAATCCATTCGCTCAGTGAATTCGCGTGAAGACGACGCGAATATGAATCGGAAACGTTGCGTTGAGCGCTGATTGGGATTTATGCCTCGAACGAATCAACTGTGCCGAGAACTCAGGTCGATCAATGTATGGCAAGCAGCGAATCAATCGTGCCAGTGCTGTCGGCGAATGCCTCGATCGGTAGCCCCATCATTTGAGCCTGGGTCAGCCACAGGTTGGCCAGCGGCGTACCCTCGGGCATGTTGATGTGTTGGCCCGATTTGACCCGACTGCCACCACCTCCCACGATGATGGGCAGATCGTTGTACTGGTGTGTCGAACCGTCACCCAGGCCTGAACCGTAAGTGAAGAGCGTATTGTCCAGGAGTGTCGTTCCATTCGCCTCTTGGATCTTGTCCATCTTGCTTAGCAGATACGCGTATTGTTCCATGTGAAAACGGTCAATCTTGAGCAGGTCATCGATCGTTTTGGTCTGGTTGTGTGACATTTGGTGATGGCTTCGCGGTTTGTCAAATAATCCATCAAACATATAGGGCGTATCCCAACGCTCCGGACCCACCATAAACGTCGCGACATTAGTGAGTCCCGTTTGCAAGGCAACCACCATCAGATCACCCATCAAACGAATGTAATCACCGCGAGGCAAATATGCGTCCGCTGGTTCTTCGAAGGAAGCTTTGGCAAGCGCCGCTTTCATCTTCTCCAGCCGATCCATCTGTTTCTCGATCGTCCGAATCGACTCAAAGTATTCTGCGAACTTTTGCTGGTCGTTGCGGCCAAGATCTCGCTTCAGAGAATTGGCGTCTTCGAGGACCAAATCCGTGATGTCGCGATAGCGGTCTCTATCCGTCGTGGAAAACAGCCGTCGATACATCTGCCGAGGATCGCGAATCGACGGCGCGAGGTGTCCGGTCCCATACCACGAGATGTTGTCGAAGTAGATTGACTCTTTGTTATCGCGATGACTGTTGCAACTGAACTCAAGCGTGGCAAAGGGAGTCTTGGTACCCACCTGGTCCGCCACAATGTGATCGAGCGTCCGATCCAGTGGCCAAGCGGTGCCTTCGATCGTGTACGGTCGTGCGCTACTCAAATAACACGAGGCACATTGGGCGTGAACGTCGGTCCCTTGCTGGAATGTCCGATCCATCCCGGTGATCAGTGTGATCTTGTTTTTGATCGCTTCCAACGGCTGCAATGTGGGCGTTAGCTGGTCGAGTTTCGTGACGGAAAAATTCGGATTCTGTTTGCCGAGCGATTTCATCACGTTTCCCAAGTTGCCTTTGGGAATGACGTGATCCGCCTCACCCGGGAAAAACCCACGCCGCACGACCCCGATTGGCACATAATAATGTGCCATCCGTTTGGCCAGGGTTTTTGCCGGCGCCGCAACGGCAACGCTTTCCATCCATGGCAAGGCCAGCGCGGCACCGCCAAGACCATACAAGAATTTTCGTCGTGATAAAGGCTGCATTGATTTCCTGTCGAGTTTAATAGTTCGCCGCGCGCTGGAAGATCCTCTGACCAACCAATGCAGATCTATTTATCATCCGCCCGCGCTTTCGAATTGGTCTTGGTTTGAAATGGTTCGCTCAGGATGACCTGTTTGATCAAGGTCTTTATTTTATAGTCGTCAGCTGCCGTGGCTCGGGCGATTTTGTCCAACGCCGGCTGATCGGCGGCGCCCAGTTCCCGGGCAAGTGCAAATGAAAGAACGTGCGCGGCGAATCCGCGTGCGAAGCGATCATGCTCCGCCAGAATCGCATCCTTGAACTCGACCACACTTGTAAACCGGTGCTTGCGGAACAGGGTTCCCGCCATGTCGATTTTTCGGTCGTTCTCGTATTTGTCTCGCCAAACGCCAACGGCATCGTAGTTTTCAAGGGCAAAACCGAGCGGATCGATTTTTTCATGACAGCCTCGACAGTCGGCTCGCTCGCGGTGCATTGTCACCCGCTCGCGCAACGTCAGATGAGCTTCTTTCTCCGGCGGCTTCTCATCCAGTGGAGGAACATCGGCGGGTGGGGGTTCGGGAGGGTTGTTGAAAATCACTCCAGCAACCCAGGCGCCACGGGTGATCGGTTTGGTGCGTTCCGGCCCAGACGTCATCGTCATGACCGCCGCGTTGGTGATCATTCCTCCATTGCGACGATCAGATACGGGCACGCGATGAAACTTCAGAACCTCAACGGCTCCACCTGGCTTTTTGCCGTCTACTTCTTCGCTAGCCAGTTCCCCGTAGGCATCTTCCAAAAGCCGTGACCGATAGGTGAAATCAGAATCGATGAACTGCGTGATGGGCAGATTCTCAATCAGCACGGTTTCGAATAGCAACAATGGCTCCAACATCATGTGCATGCTGTCGCGGTACTTGAGAAAGTAAAAGTCTGGATATTTTTCCTGATCCGGTGTCGAGGAAATAATCCGTTCCAGTTGCAGCCATTGCGAAGGAAAACTGTCGCAAAAGCGTTTCAGTTTTCGATCCTGCAACAGCCGTTCGACTTGGGCATCAAGCACCGCAGGCTGTTTCAAATCACCTGCCTCGGCAAGGTCGAGCAGCGTCGAATCAGGGATGCTGCCCCACAGAAAAAAAGACAGTCGCGACGCAAGTTCGAAGTCGTCGATGGCTTGCGCACCGTCGCCCGAACCCGACTTGTCATACAGGTACAGGAATCTTGGCGAAGCGATGGTCGCGGCGGCAACGGACTTCATCGCATCGGGAAATTCGACGTCGGCCGCTAGCCGTTTGGCAACAAAGTCCACATATCGGTCCAGTAATTCCCTGTCGACCGGTTGCCGAAAGGCGCGCCTGAGAAACCACGCCAAACGACTGCGCGCTTCCGCATCGTTATCTGCGCCTTCGGGTGGCGCTGCGAAAAATATTTTCCAGATTCCAACGTTTTCGGGAACAAAATCGGGGCTGTGTGTAATGGATTGACCAAGTTTCAAAAACGACTCCATCAACAACGGAGAGAGCGACAGGTGATCGCCGCGATTATCAAAGCCGTGCTCCGCGCGCAGGTCCTGGGGAAAAGCGGCAACTCCGGCCAGTCGTCGTTCAATCATCTGTGACTTGCCCAAAGGCCGGCTGCCGACCGTCACCACATCCGCCATCTTGCCCGAGGCAGGTTGGAAATACCCGTTGTGCTCCCGCATCATACGTTCCGGCAGAGTGAAGACGTTACATTTCAAATCGAAAAGATCGGTAACGGCATTGTTGTACTGAAATCGATTCATTCTTCGAATCGGTGTCGGCAAGAAAGCAATTTCCTTCGAAACCACCGCCCGCAGAATTTTTTTCAATTCTGCGACAAGTTTATTTCGGTGTTGCGGGTCTGGTTGAGCGGAGTCATCAGGTGGCATTTCCTCAAAGTCAAGCACTTCGATCAGGTCACGAATCAGCTCGACCTTGTCCGCCAGGTTGTCACTGCGAAGCGAAAGCAGGTCAACATCGCCTTCGATGATGTCGTTCGCACCGTGGCATTTCGCGCAATACGTTTTAATTGCGGGCGCAATCGTCTTGGTGAACGTATCTGTCTCGTCCGAAAAGGCGGTAATGGCCGGAATGATGTCGACCAAAATCAGGGCGACGAAGGCCACAAAGCAGTAACGTGTAGGTAAACCAATCCGCATCTCGAAAGCGCCCGTATCGCCAGAGGTCGGTAATAGGTAATACAGGTTGGATTATAGCAGAAATCGGGCCATTAACTTATCGAAGCCCGCTCGGTGGAAAACGAACCAACACTGGCAGCCCGGCTAGTTGTCCGCCAATGTGCGACGCTCGCTCACAACCTGCCGCAACGGGTGATGTCCGGATCGCTTTCGATCGCTTGATTCCCCGCGGCTGAGAAATAACGGATCGGCCAATCCGTAGCAAACTCAAAGGGTAAAGGCCGACTAGCATTTTCGTTATGTGCCAGGCAGTTTCGAGACCGGAGCCGTGTCTGGGCCGATCACGCAGTCTCCCCTGAATCGCGCTGCGCGGGTAAAGTAACGAAACCTACTTGTCAGCCAATTTTCAAATCGGGAATCGAATTGGACCGATCACGTGGCCTGCGCGGATTTATCGCGCTCAATATCTG
>JBFILF010000323.1:0-6402 GCA_041599835.1 Pirellulaceae bacterium | reverse complement strand
GCACCGCGCCGAATCGGGTGAGGCGAATTAGGGGGCCTGTTGCTGAAGATATATTGTTAAAAGTGCCAGCCCAGAAGATTCCAAAACCCGAGAAACCAGACAAATGACCAGGCGGCCGCCGTCGCGCAAACGTACCAGATCCTGCCGAATCGATTCCAACCTGTCGATCTCAAGGCGCCCACCGAAAACGTCAGCATAAAAACGGCCAACACCACAGAAATCACCGGCATAACGAGCAGGCCTTTTAAACCTGGCGGCACGCCGAATTCCAATTGCGACGTGTCACCGGACAGGACGAACACCAGCCCAACGATAAAGGCGATGTTAACCGCTGAACAAGCGAAGGCTGCGACTCCTGCCCCGTTGGGGATGCGAGATTTCGTTTCAGTTCCCTTGGTCCTCGACAGTCGAGATCGCAAGAATACGGCCGGCAGCCAAACGACGGCGGAAAAAAACATCAACAGGCTGCTGCCCAGCAGCGTTAAATGGAAAACCGGAGTTTGATACCAGGGCAATCGCTGCCATGCCAGGTGATCGACAAACAGGTACCGCTGGCGGCCGCCGGCGTCATTGCCGCAGGCCAGTAATTCTTGGCCATCGCTTGATCGCATGAGGTCTTTGCCGAAGGGCAGCCAATGTCGTCCGAGGAAATAAATCGACTGGTCTTGTTCAACTGCACATCGCGACGCCTGCAACAGCGTGCCGAGTTTCGCCAACGTCGTTTGCGAATGCCGACTCGGCGCGTAATATCCGCCAATCACGTCCGGCGTGGAGTCAGCCGGATTGGTTTCCGAAAGAATGCCTGTTGTTGCTGCCGGGAAAAAGCGATCGAAAAACTGCTTTTTCAATTTGTGGCCGGCAACTGAACCACCATGGCTGTTAAACGACATGAACAGACCAAGTCGTTGTGACGGGACGAGAACCAGCGAATTGGTAAAATGCTGCAGCCTTCCGCCATGTTCCAGAATACGCAGTCCGTTAACCTGGTTTTCCTGAAATCCGTGGGCCCAGCCGCTAAGTGCAGGATGGTGCGTAAACGATTGTCGATGCATCTGCCGAACGGTTTCGCTCCGAAGGATGGCTTGTCCCTGGTATTGACCCCCTTCCAAATGTGCAATCAAAAAGCGGGACATGCTGGTGCCGCTCGCGTTGATGCCACCCTCGGGCACCGGGATGACGTACGAGTACGGAATAGCTCGGTATGCTCCACCTCGCCAAGCGTAACCGGAAACCATGCGGTCATCGGGTGGCGTGGGGTCGACGGTGGCGTGTTGCATTCGCAATGGCGCAAAAATTTTCTCGCGCATATATTGTTCGTAGGGCAAGCCGGAAACTTCCGCCACGATATGACCGGCCAGAGCCCCGCCGAAATTGGAATAGGCCGAAACCCGGCCAGGAGGTCGCACGCGGGCCGGCATTCGATCGACGAGATAGTCGTGCAGGGGTTGTACGGAGCTTGGATGGTGCGCCAATGTTCCGATCAAGCCGCGATCTTCAAAACCTGCTGTATGCGACATTAAATTTGCCATGGTGACCGGTTCGGCGTAGCCGCCCGGAATTTGCATATGCGCAAGGTATTGGTTGATGTCTGCGTCGAGGTCAAGTTTGCCTTGTTGCACAAGCTGCATGACCGCGGTCCACGTGAACAACTTAGTTACCGAGGCAATTCGAAACAGCGACCTGTCGGCATCCACGGGGACTCGTTCGGACAGCCTTGCGTATCCATATCCCTGTACCAGCACAGGCTCCCCATCCTTGACCACGGCGATGACCGATCCTGGAACGTGGTGTTGCTGCATCAAATCGGGGACGAGCCTGTCGAAGAATGACTGGACGTCTCGCTTCTCAAACTCAGGCAACCTTGTTTCGTGCACGGCATCCTGTCGGGATTGTTGCCTGGTCTTTGATTGGGCGCAGACGGATTGCTTGTGATCACCCGCCATTGCGATCACGAACAAAAGCAAGGAACAAATCCGCCAACTATGGAATCTTGAGATTGGATTCACCAAATAATTCAGGTCAAAAACCGGCGACTATCTGGTACCGTTCGCCGTAACCGGCAAATTATTGGGAATGCGTTTCCGGATACCTGGTGAAACTTTCGTGCGACATTGTTTTAGCTTGTTTTGTGCCGCAATTCTATTTGCCCGCTCTCCGCTACCGTTCAATCCGGGCAACGTGTTTTGCGAGCCTCATGCCCTTGTTGATTTTGCACACGTACTGCAGGATATGGCGTTCATCCAAGAAACCCGCGGTGGTTTTCACTTGATTGGACGCGCAACAACGCCCATTGCCGATCAGAATATGAGGGTTCGGAAGTCAGCGAGCACGACATTCGCTTTCTTCGTGCACGTCGACACCGGAAATGTGTCGAAACGTTTTGGAGATGATGAATGAAAAGTTCAGTTTTCATTCACCGCGCGGGAACGATGGCCTCGTTCCTGATCTTGCAAGTCTCGCGTCAACTGATGATTGCTCGAACCACGCGCGCGTGCTCTACCCCGGTCAGTTTTTGATCCAGACCCTGATAGGGGAAGATCAATTTTTCATGATCGATTCCCAACAAGTACAACATCGTTGCGTGCAAATCGCGAACGTGAACTGAATCTTCAACGATGTTGTAGCTGAATTCGTCGGTCTTGCCGAAGTGCATTCCTCCCTTGATGCCGCCGCCGGCGAGCCACGCCGTGAAGCACCTCGGGTGATGGTCTCGCCCGTAATTTTCGTGTGTCAACTCGCCCTGGCCATACACCGTTCGACCAAATTCCCCAGAAAAAACAATCAGTGTATCATCCAGCAAACCGCGTTGCTCCAGGTCTGCCAATAGTGCCGCCGTCGGTTGGTCGACGTCTCGGCATTGCCCCTGAAGGTTTTCCGGCAGGCGACTGTGATGATCCCAGCCGCGATGGAAGAGTTGAATGAATCGCACGTCTCGCTCAGCCATGCGTCTGGCGAGCAGACAATTGCGGGCGTACGAGCCGGGCTTGTCTACTTCCGGCCCATACATTTCAAGCGTCGGCGGCGACTCTTGAGATAGGTCGGTCAACTCCGGCACCGACGACTGCATGCGGAACGCCATTTCCTGTTGGGCGATCGTCGTGCGAATTTCCGGATCACCGATTTCGGCAAAATGTTTCTGGTTGAGTCTGTCCAAAGAATCGAGCATTCGCCGGCGAATGTCGCGGTCCACACCTGCCGGATTGGAGAGGAACAAGACAGGATCTCCTGTCGTTTGAAAGCTGGTACCTTGGTGCTGGGAGGGAAGAAAACCGCTTCCCCACAGCCGCGCGTACAGAGCCTGAACGTTGACGCGGCCGCTCCAGAATGCAGAGGGCAACACGACAAAGTCGGGCAGGTCCTTGTTCATCGAACCCAATCCATAACTGAGCCAGGCACCCATGCTTGGCTTTCCTGGTATCTCGGAACCGGTGCAAAATGATGTCTTGCCTGGATCGTGATTGATCGCATCGGTGTTCATCGAGTGCACGAAACAGAGCTTGTCTGCGTGCGCCGAAAGATAAGGCAATAATTCGCTCATCCAAACACCGCTTTGGCCCTGCCTGGAAAACTTGAATTTGCTGGGAGCGATCAATTTTTCTTTGCCTCTGGTCATCGCCGTCACGCGCTGGCCGCGTCGCACGGATTCCGGAAGTTCCGTCTTGAAAAGCTTGTGCAGCTCGGGTTTGTAATCGAAAAGATCGACCTGGCTGGGTGCGCCGGCCATGAACAGAAAGATGATTCTTTTTGCCCGGGGAACAAATGGTGCGCGTAAGTCTTGACCGATGGCCGCACCAGAAATCAACGAAGTAAACGCAGCCGTTCCAAGTCCCATGCCGGTGTTCAACAGGAAACTTCGACGCGAAAGAATTTGGTCGTATTCATGCACGGGATTCATATTCATTGCCTGGTCTTGGTGATATCAAGGTTGTACAACAGATTGACGGCCATCGTCCAAGCCGCAAGTTCTGGTTTCGCCGCGTCCGCGACTTCAACTCCGCGACATGACTCTTCCGTCAAGTTTGGATTCTGCTGGTAGGTTACCGTCAAATCGCTAAGCAGCGCTTTCATCATTGCCGTTTCTTTGTCGTCGGGCATTTTCGAAGTCACCGTTTCCCAGGCAAATGCGATCCGATGCTGGTGGTCCTGTCGGAGCACTTTCAGCGCCAGCTGGCGGGCCGCCTTCAAATACTCTGGTTCGTTTAGTAGCAGCAATGCCTGCGAGGGCGTGTTGGTACGCTCGCGCCGCGCAATACACGCGTCCCGATTCGGCGCGTTAAGGATCGTCATTTGGGGCGGTGGCATGGCCCGTTTCCAGTATGTGTACAGACTCCGGCGATAGATCGACTCACCTTTATCCGGTTGGAAACGCTCGTCGATCATGGTGACCGCTTTCCATAATCCGTCGGGTTGAGGTGGCTTGACGCTGGGTCCGTACATCTTTTCCGACAGCAGACCGCTAGTAGCCAGAATCTGATCACGAATCATCTCGGCGTCCAGCCGATAGCGGGAACCGCGGCCAAGCATTCGATTTTCCGGGTCATGATTAAACTGTGCCGGTGTTGATCGGGACGACTGGCGATACGTTTTCGACATCACGATTTGTTTGACCAGCGCCTTGATATCCCATCCCGATTCGACGAACGAAACGGCAAGGTGGTCCAACAATTCAGGATGGCTGGGAACCTCGCCCTGGGCCCCCAAATCTTCCGACGTCTTCACCAGCCCCACGCCAAAAAACTGTTGCCAAATTCGATTCACCGCAACGCGGGCCGTTAGCGGATGCTGCGGATCAACAAGCCATTCGGCCAAATCCATCCGTGAAGCGACTTGGCCTGTCTTTTTTAGCGGCGGCAGGAACCCAGGCGTGTCACGCTCCACCTGTTGGCCGGGCGAATCGTACTGCCCGCGAACAAGCATGAACGTGGGCCGCATCTCGGTTCGTTCCTTCATCACCATGGCCCGGGGAATCGTCCGATCAAGCTCATTCCGTTTTCCTTTAACCGTGTTTCGTTCCTGTTCAAGTGACTTGAGCTGGTTGTTCAACTCGCTTTTTCTTTCCGGTTCCGTTTCACGGTCAGCTGCTTCTTTCGCCAGCTTTACCTTCGCCTCGAGGTCGGCCAATTGCTGGTTCAGTTCTACGAGTTCAGCATCTTGTTCCGGCGGTGCGAGAGAAATATAAGGAGGCTGCAATCCATATTTCGGCCTGCCATCGGTTTCCGGCTCGGCATCAATATTGTTGAAAAATGCGAACAGCGAATAAAAATCCTTCTGGGTAATGGGATCGAACTTGTGATCATGGCATTGGGCACAATGAACCGTCATCCCCATGAATGTCGTACCCACCGAAGTGACACGATCAATGACGTTCTTAGTAAAGCTTTCCTCGGGCAATGCGGTGCCGCGGTCGATGATCAAATGAAGTCGGTGAAATCCGGAAGCAATCAGTTGATCGTCGTTTGGCTCTTCATAAAGGTCACCCGCCAGCTGATAACGCAGGAAATCGTCGTAACCCACATTTTCATTAAAAGCCCGGATCACCCAATCGCGGTAGGCGACATGGTTTCGATAAAAATCCTTGTGCATGCCGTTGGTGTCGGCGAAACGTACTAGATCCAGCCAATACCGCGCCATGTGTTCGCCGTATGGCTTGCGCGCCAACAATCGATCTACCAGAATTTCCCACGCGACTTCGCCGTATTGCTGTCGCTCGCGCAAAAACTCTCGCACTTCTTCCCGAGTTGGCGGCAAGCCGGTCAAATCAAATGTCAGCCGGCGAATCAGCGTCCGATCGTCGGCCTGCGGCGATGGCGTCATGCCGGCGGACTCAAGTTTTGCGAGCACATATAAATCGATCGGTTCTTGACTCCAATCCGTATTCTCCACCTCGGCCGGCGTTTTCCGGGGTGGCTCAAACGCCCAGAATTTTTCATACCTGGCGCCCGACGCAATCCAGTTTCGAAATAACTCTTGTTCGCCTTTTGTCAGTGTCGGCTTGTTGGCAATCGGCGGAGGCATCTGGTAATCGGCGTCAGCCGAGATGATCCGCTGCCATAGTTCGCTGTCCTCGATCGAACCCGGCTCAATCGCAATTTCGTAAGCGCCTTCCGGTCCATCGGCCCTGTCCAAGCGAAGACCCGCCTTCCGCGATTGATCGTTAGGGCCATGACAGGCGAAACAGCGATCCGATAATATCGGCCGAATATCTCGGTTGAACGAAACCGCCGTTTGGTCCTGCGCCGAGGCGGATGCTGCGCAGGTGAGAACGAGGAACGCCAAGGACATCTGCTGGAGCGACATAGAGTTCAAGATCGATTTATTCATGTTCGGTGATGTCTCGCATGATGTTGTCCGAATTTTCTCTTGCGGTCAATGTTCAACACACGCGGCTACTATTCTGAATTG
>JBFILF010000322.1:0-6403 GCA_041599835.1 Pirellulaceae bacterium | reverse complement strand
CCGTCAACTGGTCGGTGGCAGCCGTTTACTGCCAGCAGGCATTACTTCTATCGTCAAACCCATCCACAATGCCGATCGGATTTTACCGGAGGGCAAGGAGGAAACGGAGGTGGGGCTTTTGGTTGTTTTTCTCTCGGCGACCTGCTCTTCAAATGATGAATTTGGCGGGCGCCCACTTCAAACCCGTTGCCGGTTCGTCTATTTTCCGGATTGCCCACAGGGAATTTGGCTGGACCAAGATGCAAGATATTTATCAAGAACTATCGTGGCGCGGTTTGATCTACCAGTCCACCGACGAAGAGAATCTGCCGCAGTGGCTTAAGCAAACCGCCCGCACGGTCTATGCCGGATTCGATCCGACGGCGGAAAGCCTGCACGTCGGCAGCTTGTTGCCGTTGTTGATGCTGCGGCGGTTTCAACGGGCCGGGCACCGGGTGATTGCCGTCATCGGCGGCGCGACGGGGATGATCGGGGACCCATCGGGCAAAAGTGCGGAACGCAATTTACTCAATGAAGAACAATTGCGGCAGAACCTGGCTGGCATCGAACAGCAGGCTCGCCAATTTCTGGATCTCGACGGAGACAACGCGGCGCTGATTCTCAACAACTATGAATGGATCAAACAGTTCAGCTATGTAGAGTTTTTGCGCGACGTGGGCAAGAATTGTCCCGTCAACGTGATGCTGGCCAAGGACTCCATCAAAGGGCGGCTCGATGGCGAATCGGGGATCAGTTACACCGAGTTCAGCTACATGCTGCTGCAGGCTTACGATTTTGTGCATTTGTTTCGAAAACACCATTGTGAATTGCAGATTGGCGGCAGTGACCAGTGGGGAAACATCACGGCCGGCATTGACTTGGCCCGGCGCATGTGCGGCGTGCAACTGTACGGGATCACCAATCCGCTGTTGACCAGGGCCGACGGTGCCAAAATGGGCAAAACCGAACAGGGGGCCGTGTGGATTTCCGCGGAGCGCACCAGCCCCTACCAGTTTTACCAGTACTGGATCAATACGGCCGATGAGGATGTGGGCAAGTGTCTCAGATTCCTCACGGATTTGACCGAAGATGAAATTCTGGAGTTGGATCGTTCGCGCGAAAAAGATGCGGGTAAAAAAGCCAGTCAGCGGCGACTGGCGGAAGAAATGACTCGGCTGGTGCACGGGGAAACGGGCGTCGCGGCGGCCAAACAAGCATCGGAAAAACTGTTTGAGCGCGAGCTTGAAAACCTGTCCGACCAGGAGCTGAACCAGATTTTCGCCGACGTCCCCAGCTGCGAACTGTCGCGTTCACTGCTCGACGGAGACGGTTTGCCGTTGGTTGAGGCGATGCATAAAGCGCAGCTGGCCAAAAGCAAAGGCGAGGCGCGACGGACCATTGTCCAAGGCGGCGCCTACGTGAACAACCGCCGCCGCCAGAGCGTCGACGACGTGCTCACCGCCTCGGACCTGGCCAGCGAAACCACCATCGTATTGCGGTCCGGCCGCAAAAAATACGCACTGTTGCGTTTTGTCGATTGAAACGAACCGGCACCGCGACCCGAAGCGAGCATAAAACCATGCGAGGACAAGAGGCACAGATAAACGATCGCCATCACCGCTACATCGCCGAGCGCACAGCCGGTGATGATGCGTTCTTACAGGATTTGAAACTAGCTGCCATCGCAGCGGATATTCCCGAGATTTGGATCGGCGCCGCCCAGGCCAGCTTGATACAAATTCTGCTGAAACTCTGCCGCGCCAAACATGTGGTCGAGCTGGGCACACTGGTAGGTTATTCGGCGATTTGGATGGCTCGGGGATTACCGCCGCAGGGACGGGTAAGCACGATCGAATTGCTGGACGAGCACGCAGACTTTGCGGAAGCTTGGATCTCCCAATCGGACGTTGCCGACAAAATTACGCTGTATCGCGGGGATGCTTTGGCGGTGCTGCAACAAATGGATGACCGATCGGCTGACGCCTGTTTTATAGACGCCGACAAGGAAAACTATTCGGTATACCTGGATCAGATGCGCCGTATTTTGATGCCCGGCAGTCTGGTATTGGCTGACAACGCCTTCGCCTTCGGCGAGTTGTTTGAAGCGCAACCGACGGATCCCGGAACACCCTACATTCGAGCCTTTAACGATTACATGGCCGCCCAGGATTGGCTGCACGGGTCGATCGTCGCGGTGGGTGATGGCATGTGGGTGGGCGTGGTGGACGAGGTGAGTGCTGAGTAACGAGTTTAGGGCCCGCAGACGCGTCTATACGAGTGTCAAGCAAAGCGAGATGGCGTGGCCAAATGATTACTTTTCGTCGCTGGGCGTGCGCCCGATCACGATATCCCAGTTGGCCGTCAATTCGCCGATCTTGGATTCGGGCAACGGTTGAAACTCGGCCAGCAGTGTCTCGCGCAATTTTTCTTCGCGAATCGCGCGGAATAGGCCGTCGCGGGCGTTTTGCTCGTGCCCCTTGATGAGCATTTGCGTCGCCAGCATGCGATGTCCGTGGTGGCTGACGGCAAAGTGGATGTGGGGCGTGCGTCCCGGATACGAAACCGGCTTGATCGTGCGAAAATAATATTGGCCCTTGTTGTTCGTGAGAAATCGGCCATAACCCTGGAAGTTTGAATCACGCTGGTTTCCATTGCGCGGATTGCCGCCGCGCGAATGCAAGTATGATCCGTGGTTGTCAACTTGCCAGATTTCCACCAGCGCGTTGCGGATTGGCTGGCCCGAGGTGCTCAGCACGCGCCCGGTCAAATGAGTGATCTCGCCCACAGCCGGTGTGATCGCATCGTTGATCAACAGCAAATCGTTGTCGGTGTCCAGCGGCAATTTATCTGGAAAGAATGGACCTTCAGTCATTTTGGGAGTGGCGGTCAGTTCGTCGGCGAATAGTCCCGGGGTTGAAAACCAGGCAGGTAACGCCAGCGCACCAGTGCCGACCACAATTCCTTTGACGATGTCACGCCGGTGCGGCGTCAAATTATGCGTGTTCAATCTTGGTCTCCTGTTGTGCCGATTTTGTTCTGCCAATTTTGTTCTCTGGCGTTTCTGTGCGAACGCCGGACAATGTATCCTTCGGCATTCCATTCGGTTCCTGCGATTATAGATCGTCCAAGGGGAATTTGAATGAATCGATACAAACTGCTTACATTTCGCCAGGATGCAAGCAGTTAATTGGCTACAGCCCGGTGTAGTCTACTCGTCTTTTTCCGCATGAGTAGCGGTTTCGACATGCCGGTCGACAACCTCGTGGGCCAACAGCCGTTTAGATTCCGTCAGCAGAAACTCGGCGTCCATAAATGGTTCGTAACTGATGTCGTGCCAGCGAATGAAACCGGCCGCATCAATTAAGTAGGTCGCGTGGAGCGGTTGATCCTCGAATTCGTCGTAGGCCCGATACAGCTGAAAGACTTCCCGTTGGGGATCGGCCATCATCGTGATGGGAAACGGAGACTGGCCGTAGTTCTCGATCGATTGCTTTAGGCCGTCGTGGTCATCGGAACTGATCGCAATCATTTCGATGCCAGCCTCTTGAAACTCGGCGACTTTCGGGATGAACGTTTGCAATTGCTCAGCGCAATGCAGGCATTCGTAGCCAAGATAGAAAATGACGACGACCGGCTGGCCGCTGTAATGTTTCAGACTGACGGGATCGCCGTGAGAATCGGTCAATTGCCAGTCAGGCGCGACGACCGGCTGCCAGCGAAAAGGCCCCAACGACTGGATGTCCGGGCGCGTTCCCAGGTCATCGGGCGGCACGAGTTCCGTCCGCCAGTCTTCCGGTAAACCCAGTTCGTCGGCAATGGCGGAAAGACGCGTGAACACGGGTGAGTGAAGATCGATCGACCCCGAGATCTCTTGCAACGTTTGAAACGTCTTCCGCGCGTCATCCGATTGACCGGCTTCGAACTGCAGCCAGGCCAACATGGCCAGCGGCTGGACTTCGTTGGTGCGGCTATCGACGTATTTGCGGGCGGCCTGCAGCGCTTTGTCGGTTTGGCCGGCTTTGTGCTGAACCCATGCGCGATACACGCGATCCACTTCGCCCGCCTTGTTAAATTTAGCTAATGCTTGCTTGAAATCGCCGCTGGCCAGCAATTGGTAGCCTTCCATTTCGGCGATCGCCTTGTTGACGGCGCCGATTTGACCGTCGAGTTTTTTAGAGGCGTTTTGCCGGGCGTCGCGGATAGTTTTGCGGTTTTTGCGCCGCAACTGATTGAACAGGCCGCGTCGAAAATCGTCGCCCAACCACAACGCCAATCGTTCGGCAGCCGCTTGCTGATCGGAAATCGACTGTTTGGCCTTGGACACTGCTTTGTCAACGGCTACTTGTTTTTGTTCTTTCAGGTCGGTCAGGCGTTTTTGCAAATCTTGCAAGACCACCGCGCCGGACTGATCGTTGCCAATCCGGTAATGCGCGCGTCCCAAATGACGCAGACGTTTTAGTTGTTCCAGTGGATCGTCTGTGGCAAGCAGTAGTGACGTGTCACAAAGATCGATTAAATCCTGCCATCGTTCAAACCGGTTGAGCGTTTCCAGCAGCCGTTGTCGGCCATAGTAAGCACTGCCACGTTTTGTAAGGGTGTTATATTTCGGGTGCTGCGGCAAAGAAATCATGTTCTGCGCCAAAGCGATGGCATCGTCGACGCGGCCGACGTGATTCAGGTTGCGGACCAGCCATTCGTTGTTGTGGGCGAAATTGTGGATTTGGTCGGGTAACACCCAATCGCGCATCATGTGGGCGTGATCCACTCGCGCCGAGGCTTCCTGTTGCCAGGCTGCATCGTTGTAGCGTTTCAGCCGCGAATAGATGTGACCCGGCATGTGCCACATATGCGCGATCCCCGGCAGTGACGGCCCACCCATCGCCGCTGAATGCAATGCCTGATCCGGATTCTTGTAATCCCATAAGTGGATACGGTAGTGATGAGCCGGATGCATGGGTTCCGCGGCAAATATCTGGTCCAAAATGGAATTGACTGCGACGTGGCTGGAAATCGGCAAGCCTTGCCGCTGGTTCATCCACAATTGGCAAACCAGGAACGCTTTGGCCTCGATGTCGTCCGGAAACTCGAGCACCAATTTTTCCATCGCGTCGGTGTAGTTTTGGGCGCGTTTCTTTTTGTCCTTGACTTGGTCCGAGTAGTACGCGGCCAGGCCATCGATGTATCGCTTCTCCCGTTCCGAAACCTCACGGACCGGTGAGGCGTCGGCGTCCTCACTCGATTCGGCGTCCTCACTCGATTCGCCGTCCTCTTTGGTTTTGAGAATTCCGGCCTTGAGTCGGGCTTCTTTAATGAACTTCCGCGCACGGCTTTCGTTGTTGATGTTGGCCATGGCCAGGCCCCAGTAGGCCATGGGGCACCCGGGATCCAACATGGCGACCTGGCGAAACGAACGCTCCGCCTCGAAGTACCAGAATCCGTGCAGCTGATCGACGCCCTGGTTGAAATAAGACTGCGCTTGTTCCACGTCCGTCGTGATGGGGAAATTGGCCTGGCCCAGCCCATCTATCAAGTAAGCGCGTTGCCGGGGCCCTTCATTGAACGCTTCGCCGTGATACGAATGGCCGGCCAGCGGACCGGTCTGGGTGGCATCAGCTGAATCGGGGCTCGCGGAATCCTGTCGGTCGGATTGAGCCTGCGCCGTCAGGCAAAATAACAACCAGCAAAGCAGGGCAGATGAAACTAATCGCATAAATAAATCGCTATTTCAACAAACAACGCCGTCTACGCTGAACCTGAATATCCATAATGTAGTCTTAAACCAGAAAATTTCACGCGCGGATCGGTAGTACCCGGCAAATTCCCGGGCGAAATGGCCCGGCGAAATTGTCGGGCGGGAGATTTTCAATCCCGACGCGTCCGCGAGCGGCCCTTCCCGTAATTTCGGTTCGCCATGTCCAATCAATCAAAAGACCACATTCGGGACGCCTACAATCGAGCCAGTCAGGCATACGCAAGGCAGTTTGTCGACGAGCTGGTTCACAAACCGATGGACCGGGACTTGTTACAGCAATTTGCCAACAACATTGGTACCAGCGGTACCGTTTTGGATTTGGGCTGCGGGCCCGGCCACACCACCGCGCATTTAACGTCCCTGGGGCTTCAGGCAATCGGTGTCGATTTATCCCCTGGAATGATTCGGCAGGCATCCAGGCTGTTTCCAAAGTGCCGATTTCGCGTAGGCGATTTTTCCGGGCTGGATGACGATGACGGATCGGTGGCCGGTATCCTGGCTTTCTATTGCATCGTGCATTTGACTCCCGATCAATTGCCGATGGCGTTTGCCGAGATGTTTCGGGTGTTGCAACTCGGCGGCTCGATCTTGATGTCCTTTCACGCCGGCACCGGGGTCGTCCACACGGATAGTTTTCTCGATTCCGGCGCCCAGCTCGATTTCATCTTAATT
>JBFILF010000321.1:0-6576 GCA_041599835.1 Pirellulaceae bacterium | reverse complement strand
GTTGTGGCCCTCGGCGGTGGGGCGGTGATGGAGCCGCGATCGCGACGACTGGTCGCCAATCACGGCCGCTGCGTTTGGCTGCGCACGCGACCCGATACGCTGGCGACCCGGTTAGAACGGCAGCCCGCCGCAGACCAGCGACCGCCGTTGACGGGATTGTCGCTCCGCGATGAAATCGAGCAGTTGCTTGCGGAGCGGACTTCCATATACTCCGCTTGTGCCGATTACACCGTCGACACGGACGATTTGAGCGCCGACGAAACAGCGGAAGCGATTGCGCGATGGATGGCAAGCGTCGATAAATAAGCTGCGGTGGGTATCCGCGCTTTCGCCTCGCCTTTGGAATTGAACCGATCGCAGATGATTCTCCAGCAACTACCGCCCCTGGTTCGTGCGATCCTGCTGTTTCTGCTGGGCGCCGGCATTGGTTCGCTGATTAATCTGGCGATCTACCAGCTGGCAATTTTCAATCCAAGAAAAATCAGTCCCTGGTCGACCAGCGACTCGCGGCCGACGCGGCCCTGGCATCACCGGCTGCCGATTTTCGGCTGGCCCTTCCTGCGGCCCGAATCCGAATTGCACGGCCGTGGATTCTGGATTCGACCGTTGCTGATCGAATTAGTTTGGGGCCTGGGCCTGGTGTGGTTCTACAACTGGCAGATCGGCGGGGGCCTGTTTGGCGGACAGATCGATCAGATTGTCCGGCAACAGAGCGGCGTGATCGACGTTTGGACGCACACCTGGTTCATGTTCCATTTGGTGCTGTTCGCCCTGTTGACCGTCGCCACCTTTATTGACTTGGATGAAAAAACCATTCCCGACTGGATCACCATCCCAGGTACCCTGTTTGCGCTGCTGGTGATGGTGCTGGCGCCACACGCCAGGCTGCCGGTGGTGGAACCCGGTGGTTTGGGTGCCGTGACGTTAACGCCGCTGAGCTACGGATCGCCGGGCCAACCGGAAATCTGGCATCTGCAACCTTGGGCCGCCCTCATCGCCGTCATCGTAATCTTAATTTGGTGCTTTGCGCTGCTGCCCAAACTGATCACGTTTCGATATGGGTTGTTGAAGGGACTGCGTTACATGTGGGCCAGTGTCGTCCGCCCGCCGCGGAAACGACAAGTTGCACTTCAACAACAGCCTCGGCAGATGTTTGGTGCCACCCAGGTCATTTTCGGGATCGCCGTGATTGGATCATTGGTGGTGTTGCTGGTCAGCCGCATTGGCGGAGAAAGCTGGAACGCCCTGTTTGACGGGTTGATGGGACTGGCCATGGGCGGCGGCGTCGTGTGGGCCGTGCGGATCATTGCCGGCGGCGCGCTGGGCACCGAAGCAATGGGGTTTGGCGATGTCACCTTGATGTGCATGATCGGTGCGTTTTTAGGCTGGCAACCTGCCCTGCTGGTATTTGCGTTTGCTCCGTTCACTTCGATCTTCGTAGCCCTCATGTTGTTGTTGACCACCGGCGAACAGAAATTGGCATTTGGCCCCTACTTGTGCCTTAGCGCACTGATCGTCGTCATCGGTTGGAACCCGATCTGGAACGCCTGGGCTGCGCCGGGCGTTTTTATGCTGGGCGGGACATTCCTTTTGATCGTAATTTTCGCGTGTTTAATTTTGATGGCTGTGATGCTGGGCGCGTGGGCGCACATCAAAAAACGGCTGGCCGCCGCCAACTGACTAAAAAAGGAACCTGCTGGTGGGAAAACTGTTTGAGAAAGTTTTTGACCTCGTCCAATCGCGTCAAGTATTGGCCAGCCGGCGCTACGGCATGATCCAAGTGTCCGACGGAAAACTGGACTTCGTGCAATTGCGACCTTGGCCAAAACTCATCTCGTCCATGGAAGCTAGTTGGTTAGGCGGCTGGCGGCACAACAACTTGCGACGCGACCGCATGCGAATTTATTACAACCAACCCATGGGGCACCGGCGCTATTTGGCCCTAAAGTACATCGTGTCGTCGTTGGGCACGACGCTAGCAACCGGGCGAACCGCGATGCAAGTGCTCGATGAAATTGCCCGATGCAAACGCTCGGATGCTATCTTATGTGAAGTCACCAATCGCCGGATCACCGATCGCGTGCTAAATCACTTCGGATACGAACGGCATTTGCCCAACTCGCGTAAGCGACATTTTATTCGTCGTTTTTACGGTGATTACCCGCTCCACGCAAAACTCCTCGGCGACCAAGTCGCCGGCTCGAGAGTCAGCAAGCCGGCATCGGAGTTATTGACGCAAAACGGCTGAATTATCCGCGCCAAACTGCGACGGTGCGGGCGCGACAGCCGGCTGGCCATCCGCTGACGGTGGAGGTTTCCAATTCCTGGCAACGCGGCGGTCGGTTACAGCTATCGGCGCTTGATAATGCTATTTACCGTGTTTTTTGCGGTTGCTAGGATTCCCCGTCCCAAAAATCGCATCCCTCAAGACGCGGACAAATCATGATCCGATGTACGGCGCTATTGGCCGTGACCCTCTTAATCTGCGCGGGTTGTCGCCCACCGATGACGGGCCAGTCACCGTTCGGTAGTGCGATTGGATCAGGCGGAGGTTTAGGCGGCAATCGTCTGGCTGAGCAGCTGGGTTCCGGCCAGTTTCCCCAATTAGCGGAACAAATCGACGATTTGAGTTCGCGGCTGGCTCGATTCAATTCCGATAACGACAACTTGCACACGCAGGTCGCGGCGCTGCAACAGCGCTTGCAGAATGCCAACGACTATAACGAGCAACTGAAGCAACAACTAAGCGATACGATTGTGCAACTGCAGCAGACAATGGCTGAGAAACAGCAGCTGGCTCAAAAAACTCAATCCATACCCGCGCAGACCTACAACGCCCAATTCAACCAGGCTTCAACCGGTGGAACTGCCGCGCAGTTCGCCGGCGCCACGATTCGCGCCAATAACAGCCTGATGGGTAAACTGCAAAGCGTACAGAGTTCCGGACTCAAGGCGTGGATGGACGGCGACGTGATTCGTATCGAAACGCCATCGGATCAATTGTTTGTTCCCGGCAGCTATCAGATCAGTCAACAAAACGGCGCAGCACTGACTAACCTGGCCAATATCATCCGCCAGAATTTTCCGCGGCAGGTCATCGGCGTCGAGTCACATTGGGACGGCACGCCGATACAGCCGGCGTCGACATCGCACCACCAGCTGACGGCGACCCAGGCACTGGCCGTGTTTGATTTTCTGGTCAAAGCCGGCTTGCCGCACGACCAGGTATTCACGATGGCTATGGGGAGCAACCGTCCTCGGTACAATGTCGCCGCGCAAAACGGCGTCAGCCCCAATCGCCGGATCGAGATCGTGATCTATCCGGAAACGTTCAATTAAGGCCTTCACCGCCCTGCGGGCAACCCCGAGGGAAGAGGGCATGCCTTTCAACATCTTTTCCCTCATCTGATCCAGGCTTTGGGGGCCGGCTTTGTTGGGCATCTGACGATTTTTGGCGGTGCCAGCGGAATTCTGGATTTTTTGCTTGCATTTGGCCGCTGCTGGTTCGATAACTGTACATGCGTTCATTAGTGGCCATTTTTCCACCTGTTTAGGTTTTTTGGCAGGTTTTCCGGGTCGTTTGAACGAGTCGTGGTGACTTTTTTCCGAAATCCGCTTTGGCGGTGACCGGAGGTGTCGGTGAGGACAGCAGAATCGGACAAGTTTCATGTTGGATCGAGATCTCACGATAACTTGTCACGGACAGACCATGAGCACCGCCGGGACGGCGTCCGATCAACCCCCGCCGCTAGCCCAAAATGGCACGGGTCTTGGTTCGCATAACTCGCATGGCCGGCAGCACCCGGGCAAAGACGGGCCCGGCAAAGACGGGCCCGGCAAAGATGGCCTGGTCGATTCGTTGCGGCGGCAGATCCGACACTTGGAAACGGCCCTGCGATGTGACGCTGGCGGCGTCAGCAGCACCGGCTGCCAGGCGTTGGACCGGCTGCTGCCCGAGGGCGGTTTGGCAACGGGCACGATCACCGAGTGGCTGGCGCCGCATGCCGGCAGCGGCGCGGAGATGTTGTCGCTGGTGGCAGCACGCGAGGCCAGTTGTACTGCCGCCCGGACCACCGGGCAGACGAACGGCGCGCTGGTGATTGCCGATAGCGGGCGGCACTTTTATCCGCCGGCGGCTGCGGCTTGGGGAATCGACCTGGACAACACAATTGTGCTTCGCAGCCAAAACCGGCAGGAGCTGTATTGGGCCGTCGATCAGTCGTTGCGGTGCCCGGCAGTCGCCGCGGTGTGGGGCTGGCTGGATCACGTCGACGCGCGTTGGCAGCGGCGGTTTCAGTTATCGGCCGAAGAAAGCGGCGCGCGGGGAATGTTTATCCGCCCGACCCACGTGCGCGGCCAACCCAGTTGGTGCGACGTGCAGTGGGGCATTATCGCAACGGTGCGGGGTCAGGAGACCCGCGCACAGCGCGGGCACGCAACGGTGCGGGGTCAGGAGACCCGCGCACAGCGCGGGCGCACACAGCGCGGGCGCGAGATCGAACCGAGTTTTGCCCGCCGGGTTCATCTCCAGTTGTTGCGCTGTCGCGGCGGCACGCCCGGCGGGCAAGTGACCATTGAAATTGACTTCACGACCGGCGGGCTGCAAGACATCATCGACGCCCCGCGCGTCACCCAACCCGATGAAAAATATTCTTTGCATCTGGCTGCCCAACTGGCCCATCCAGCGGCTCGTCGTCGCTCGGCCCGAGCTTAGGCAGCAACACGTGATTCTGTACCGCCAACACCCGCAGCGGGGCCAGTTGGTCTCGGCGGCGTCGCCGGCGGCATGGCACAGTGGTGTGAGGCTGGAGATGCCGCTGTCGGAAGCCCGCTCGCTGGTCGAGCAAACTCGGCCAGCCGCCGCGACAATTCTTGAGCACGATCCCGAGACGGATCGGCAAATGCTGCAACAACTCGCGCTGGATTGCCACCAATTCAGTCCCACGGTCGGGCTGGAACAGGCCGAACAACCCGATTGCCTGTTGCTGGATATCACCAGCGTGTCGCATTTGTTTGGCGGCATGCGGTCTCTGGAGTTGCGGGTGGCCGATCATTTTCGCGAGGCCGGCTACCTGGTCCGCACCGCCATCGCCCCCACGATCGGCATGGCTTGGGGGTTGGCAAAGTACCAGGAGCAAAGAGCGAAAGACAAAGGAAATACAAACAGCGCCGTGCTCGGCGCCGCGCTCGGCGCAGGTCTCCCGACCTCGCCCTCTGGCCCTCACCCGCCCTGCGGGCACCCTCTCCCCGAGGGAGAGGGGAACACTCTGATTTCGTCCTTTTCTTCCTTGTCGGTTGCGGTGTTGCGGTTGCAGCCGGCGACGCTCCAGACCCTGCACCAGCTGGGCATTGAACGCGTTGAGCAACTGCAGTGTTTGCCCCGCAGCGCGCTACACAGCCGGTTTGGAGATGAATTGACGTGGCGATTGGACCAGGCCCGCGGGGTGATTGACGAAGTGATCACAGCCGTGCAGCCGCCGGCCGATTTTTACGCCGAGCAATTTCTCGATTACCCGATCAGCGATCGGCAGACGATGGCAGTCGTGTTGTCGCGATTGCTGGGCCAGTTGTGCCAACAGATGCGGGGCCGGCAACTGGGCGGGCTGGTGTGGCGGTGCGACTTGCGCGGGCCGCACACCGAGCCACTGCAGATGGAGCTCAAGTTGTTCCAACCCACGGCCACGCTCGCCCACTTGACGCCACTGTTGAACATGCAATTGGAAGACCAGTTCGGCGGCCATGGGCGGCCCCGGCGACGCGCAACGCGCGGCCGGCAGCATACCGATGGGCCTCTACAAATTCAGGAACTGTCGGTGTCGGTCCGCCATTGCGTGTTGCTGGCCGAACGGCAGCCACAGCTGTTCGATGAAAGCCCGCACTTGAACCGGCAGGTGCTGGGGCAATTGATCAACCGCCTCAGCAGCCGCCTGGGCGCCCAGCAGGTGGTGGCGCCGCGGCTGCACGCCAGCGCTCAGGTCGAGCAGGCCTTTCGTTTCCAGCCGCTGGTGGGCGTTCGCCGGCGGTCTTCCGGCCGGTCAGTGCCCCTGGCGGTCTCCCCGCTACAGCGACCGTTGCGGCTGTGCCCCGAGCCGCTGGAGTTGTCGGCGGTTTCCCTCGGCGGGCGGCCGCCGCGCGGCTCCAGCGTTCCGGCCCTGTTTATGTGCGGGCGGCAGCGGCTGCGGGTCGCGCGTCGCTGGGGACCGGAGCGAATCGAAACCGCCTGGTGGCGCGGCGCGACCATCCGCCGCGATTACTGGCGAATCGAAACCGACGACGGCCGCTGGCTGTGGGTGTTCCGCAACCTGGCCAACCGGCGTTGGTACCTGCACGGAGAGTTTTAACGAAGGACGAAGCAAAACGAAACGCTAAGGAGCAAAGCCCCGCAGGGGCGCAAGCATGTAGCCGGGGGCGCCAGCCCACGGTCCGTGTTAATCCCGATTATCCTAAGCCCCGCAGGGGCGAAAGAAAATGGCTGCAACCTACAGCAACCTGCTCAATCACATCGTGTTCGCCACGAAACAACGCATGCCGTTGATCACTTCGGGCATCGAACAAGATTTGCATACATATATCGGT
>JBFILF010000320.1:0-6594 GCA_041599835.1 Pirellulaceae bacterium | reverse complement strand
GTTCAACCAGGAACCCAGACAGGGGCTGCCGCTGAGGATGCGGCCTGAATTCATCTGCAACATGGCCGAGCCGTGCAGGGGCGAATCGGCGGTCATCGATTTGATGAAGGCGATGTCATCGACGTGCTGGGCGACGTGTGGGAACAGCGACGAGACCCACTTGCCGCACTGGCCATATTGTTTGAATTTCCATCGCGGTTCCACGATCCGTCCCTGGTTCTTGTGACCGCCGCGGCCAAACGTTTTCACTTTGACCGTTTTGTTGTCCATGCCGATCATCGACGGCTTGTAATCGAACGTGTCGATATGGCTGGGACCACCGTACATGAACAGAAAAATCACCGACTTGGCTTTAGCGGGAAAGTGCGGTTGGCGGGCGGCCAACGGGTTCGTCCATTGGCTGGTGCCGTCGGCGGCCACGGCTTGCCGGGCGAAGAACTCGTTGCCCAACATGCCGGCCAGTGCCGTGCCGGCGAACCCACCACCGGCTTGCCACATAAACTCGCGTCGAGTGCGTCCACAAAAGTTTTTCATTGCAATAACTTTAAGTTGAAGAATTGGCGACCGCAGGATTTGTGCAATCCTTGCTAGTCCAAATATAAAAACTCGTTCAGGTTCAGTGCGACCAGGCAGAAATGCTGGAGCGCTTGTTGTTGGTCCAGTTCATCGGCTTTCATAGTTTCAATAAATTCCAGGCCACGCGCGATCTCTTTTTCGGTGGGCGGGCGCTGGGTCACGCGATAAATCGCCGATTTAATTTGCATCCTCAAGTCGTCGGGCGCCATCGATTGCAGGTATTCGGCAAACACTTTGGCTTGGCGATTCAGAAACTCGCTGTTGATCATCGCCAGTGCCTGCGTGGGTTGCACGGTGTTAAAGCGGACGGGGCAGGGCGAATCGGGGTCGGCCGCGTCAAAACTGGCTAACAGCGGCACCGTCAACGAACGCTTGATATGAATGTAAATACTTCGCCGGGCCAGGTCTTGAGGTGACGACTTGCCCCAGTTCTCACCGGGACGCGATTGCCCATGCAACACTTCGGCCGGAATGATCGGGTAAATGCTCGGTCCAAACATTTTTTCTTTGTTTAACGAAGCATTGACGGCCAAGATCGAATCGCGGATCTCCTCGGCCGTCAGCCGCCGCATGTCGAACCGCCAGATTGAATCATTTAATGGATCGGCGGCATACGCATCCGGGTTGTCGGCCGACGACATGCGGTAAGCCGCGCTCATCATGATTAGCTTGTGCAGGCGCTTGAGTGTCCATCCGCCGTCGACCAGTTCATTGGCCAGCCAGTCGAGCAATTCGGGGTGGGTGGGCAGATTGCCCTGGAATCCGAAATCGCTGGAGGAGCGGACAATGCCGCGACCGAAATGATGTTGCCAGACGCGATTGACCATCACGCGAGACGTCAGCGGATTGTCGCCGCTGGCAATCCACCGCGCCAATGCCATCCGCCGGCCTGTCGACTCGCCGTGTGCAGGCGCCTCGATGTGCGGCTCGGGCGGCGACAAAATGCTTGGAAATCCCGGCTGGACTTGTTCGCCCGCCGCGTGGGCGTTGCCGCGAATCATGACGAATGTGTCGGGCGCGGTATCCCCATGTTCCTTGACGCACAATGCCGCTTCGAGCGCCGCAGGTTTTTCACGACGCAGGCGCTTCATTTCGGCAAACAATGTTTCGTATTGGTCGGCTTGCACTTGCGTGATCACGCCTCCGGCGCGTTTCTTAACCAACGGCACGCGGTTCATCTCGTGCTTGAACTCTTCGTGCTCGACGGGAATGAAGTCCTTTTTCACAATCGCTTCGATTGCTTCAAGTGCCTGCTTGTTTGCTTGGAGGGCTTCCTGGTGCGCCTGCGTTTGTTCGCGGTGTCGCAGCTGGACTTCCGGCGGTGCGATGACGCGAACCGAAGCATTCACGACGGTTTCGTGCGCGCGGACGCCATAGCGCCGCACGTTACGGAAAAACGCCAGCATCCGGTAGTAATCTTCTTGCGGGATCGGATCGATCTTGTGATTGTGACAGCGAGCGCAATTGATCGTCATGCCCAACATTGCTTGGCCGGTCGTCGCCAACACATCGTCCATGTCGTCAAACCAGGCCTGATTGTGGTCGACAGGTTCGTCATCCCACTTGCCCAGTCGATAGAAACCGGTGGCAATAATCCGATCGGCAGTGACCTCCTCCATTTCGTCACCGGCCAGCTGCTCAATGATGAACTCGTCGTACGGTTTGTCGTCGTTAAATGATCGAATCACGTAATCGCGATAGCGCCACACGAACGGCTTGGTGCCATCGCGCTCATAGCTGTTGGATTCGGCGTAGCGGACCAGGTCCAACCAGTGCCGGCCCCATTTTTCTCCGTAATGCGGAGAGGCCAACAAATGATCGATCAGCTGTTCGTAGGCTTTGTCCGACGGGTCGTTCACAAACGCTTCCACCTCGACCGGTGTTGGCGGCAACCCGATCAGGTCGTAATAAGCGCGACGAATTAAGGCACGGCGGTCGGCCGCTGGATTGGGTTGCAGCCCCTTGTCGCGCAAACCCCGCAAAATGAATTGGTCGATTTCGTTGCGAATCCACGGGTCGTCTATATCGGGCACTGGCGGACGAGTGACCGGTTGATACGACCACCACAGTTTGTTTTCTTCGTTGACAGCCGGTTCGCTGGCGTGGCTTTCCATGCGGGGCTTGAGGCCCTCACCTTTCCACGGCGCGCCCATCATTACCCATTTGGTCATCGCCTCGATGTCGTTGTCCGACAGCCGCCCGTCGGGCGGCATTTCGTAGCTTTCGTAATTGATCGCTTCCAGCAACAAACTATCGCCGGGGGACTCCAAATCGATCGCCGGTCCCGACTCGCCGCCCTTGATTAGGTCGTCGCGATTGGTGAGCACAAATTCGGCCCGGATTTTTTCGCCGCCGCCGTGACATTCAAAGCAGTTTTCTTTGAGGATCGGCAAGACGCGGGTTTCAAACAGCTGCAACGCCTGCTGTTCGGTCATGGAGGGCATGGGTGGTTTAAGTTCGACCAACTGCACGTCGTCAAACCAGGCGGTGCCGGTGGCCCGCCCCCAACCGCCGTACAGCAAATTGACGAGCAGCGTAGAATGCGGGCCCGTGTTGAACTCGCTGCTGACCTGCGTCCAGTCGTTGGTGCCGCGGAGCGCTTCCGTTTTGCCTTCCATCTGTAATTGATGCAGATTCAACAGCGCGCCGAGCCCCCCCTCACCGATATCTTCGGTCTTGATCCAGGCGCTCAACTGGTAATCGGTGTGCGGTTTCAGCTTGGCGGTGAAGCTCCAGCTGGCGTCGGCCCCCTCCACCGATGAAATTTTGACGCTCCGCCTCCCCGAATGGGCCGTGTCATCGTCAGTTTCAAAGATGGGTACGCCGCTCCACGTCGTCGGTTTCCAATGTTGCGGTTGGCCTGCCTCGAGCTGCTCCAACGACGCGTTTTCGACCAGGTTGGGACCGGCAACGGGTTGCTCATCCCCGGCCCCGGTTTGCTGGCCGCTTGCCGTCGAAATAGCTGCGAAACTCCAGCCCAGCCACCCAATGAACAACAGAATCACCGGCAAGCGGCGACATGGCGCAACCATTGACGCGGAGGCAGTAATACAGTGAACGTCGGCAAGGTGTTTCATGCAGAGCTCTTCTCTCAGAATCACTTCTTAGCATCCGTGACGGGGCGTAAATATTATAACAATTCGTGCGTTTTGGTTCTAACGGACGAAAGCGCGGGGGCCGCCAGCGAAAACGGCGGCTGGATTACGGCCACGCGTCAGATTGTGATACAACCTTAAACCGTCGATAACGGTCCATGTAGCGTCGCTCGTTACATCCGCTTGACCGCAGAACTCGGCGTTTGGCACGATAACCGGGCGAAAAACGGCGAATTACGGGGCGTTACCGGACTTGAAGAAGCCACAAATCAAAGACCGATTCGCGCACATCAAGGCACTGGCCGGTCCCGTCTTTGTGCTGGTGATGTTTATCGCGGCGCTGTGGTTTCTGCACCTGGAACTCAAGGAATACAGCCTGCAGGAGTTCCGCGAAGGACTGCTGAGGATCCCGGCCTGGAACCTGGCCCTGGCTATTGTTCTGACATTGCTCAATTACGCCATATTGATTTGTTACGACTGGTTGGGCATCTGGTACATCCGGCATCCGATGAAGTTTGGACGGGTTGCGCTGGCGTCCTTTTTGGGGTATTCCGTCGGCAACAACTTTGGACTTCTGTTTGGCGGATCGACGATTCGCTATCGGCTGTACTCGACATGGGGATTATCTGCCGCTGATATCGTCAAGCTGTTGTTTATTCTGGCGATCACGTTCTGGATTGGCTTGTTTGCGTTGTCCGGCGTGGTGTTCTTGATCGAACCGCTGGAGATGCCGGAAGTCGTCAAGCTGCCGATGAAAACGACTCGGCCGCTGGGAGCGATTCTTACCGGGCTGGCCGTCGCCTACCTGATCGCCTGCGCGATCGGTAGGCCGCTGAAGTTGGCGGGCAAACAATTCTCGCCGCCACCGTTTGGGTTGTCGGTGATGCAGTACTTCGTGGCGGGTATCGATTTATTGGTGGCGGCGGGGATTGTATATGTGTTACTGCCGGAGGCGATCGAAATCAGCTACTTTCGATTTGTGGCGATTTTCTTATTGGCCCAGGTTGCGGTGTTCGTGACCCAAGTCCCCGGCGGCCTGGGCGTACTAGAACTTTCGCTGTTGACGTTGTTAGCGCCCCCGCCCGCCGTAGAGCCGGAGCTGTTTGGTGCTCTGATGGCGTATCGGCTGATTTTTTACCTGACCCCGATGGTGATTGGCATCTCGCTGTTGGGGGTCAATGAACTGGTCACGCAGCGCAAGTATTTGAAGTTGGCGATCGGATCGATGGGACAATGGACTCCCGATACCGCGCCCCGGTTTGTGGCCCTGTTTGTATTTTTGTGCGGGATAAGTCTGTTGTTTGCGGCGGCATTGCCGGTCGAAGAAGCGCGGATGCAGATGTTGACATCGGTATTTTCGCTGTGGTTTATCGAGCTGTGCTATTTTCTGGCCGCACTGTTCGGCGTGTTATTTCTGTTGTTGTCCCGGGGCCTGTATCGCCGCATTCGGGCGGCCTATGACTGGGCGGTCCCAACGTTTTTGTTGGCTATTTCGGTGACACTTGTGGGCTCGTTGGGTTACTTGGAGGCGATCTTTTTATCGGTGGGATTTTTGGTGGTGGTGCCGATCAGCCACTTGTTTCATCGCCGCGGCAAGCTGTTGAGCGAGCGAATCGCCTACCACTGGTTGATCGCAATTGCCGTGGTGATTTTGGTGTCTGCCTGGCTGTATTGGTTTTCCTACAAGAGCCGCGAGGACTTGGGGTTCAATTTCTGGCAGTTCGCGGCCGACGCGGACGCGCCACGTTCGCTCCGCGCGGTTTTGGGGGCGGCGATGATCGCATTTGGGTTTTATTTGGTTCGCGTTCTGCAGTTGTCGATTGGCCGCCCGGAAACCACCACGCATCGCGAATTGCAAGCGGCCCAACAGATCGTTGCCGCCTCGAACGATCCCGATGCCAATTTAATGCTGCTGGGCGACAAGCGGCTGTTATTCAACGAGCAGCAGACCGCTTGTTTATCCTACGGAATTTATCGAAAGAGCTGCGTAGCGCTGGGCAATCCAACGGGCGACACCGATGACGTGATTCAGCTGGCATGGGACTTTCGGGAATTTTGTCAGCAACAGGAATTATGGCCGGTGTTTTACCTGGTCGATGACCGGTTTATCTCCCTGTACCAGGAGATGAACTTGAAACTGGTGCATATTGCCGATGAAGCGATCGTCGACTTGGCCCGTTTTGATCTGCAATCGCCGGCGCTGGCCCCGGTGGCACAATCGCACCAAGAACTCGCTGATCTCGGTTTTCACGTCGAGTTCGTTCCGGGCGATCATGTCGAAGCCATCCTGCCGGATCTCGATCGAATCAACAACAGCTGGCAGCACGATCGAGGGGGCCCCGAACACCGATTTTCTATCAGTTACTTCAACCCGGAATTTCTCAAACGGAATCCGGTGGCGGTGGTGCGGGAATCGGATCGGATGGTCGGATTTGCTTCACTATGGCAAGGTTCCGATCGCGACACGATAACCATTGACTTGGTTCGATACTTGCCCGAGTCACCGCCGGCCATTTTGGATTACCTGATCACCGAAGTCCTACTGGCCGGCCAACGTCAGCGTTTTCGTTTTTTCAGTCTCGGCTCAGCGCCGCTAAATCCGGACCAGGCCCTGTTGTCACCGGAGTTGCGATGGCAATTGATGTCGCTGGCGTTTCGATTGAGCCGGCATTTCTACAGTTACCAGGGTTTGCGGAATTACAAAGAGCGTTTTCAGCCAAGCTGGCAACCATTGTTTGTCGCCTTGCCGCCCGATCGACCACGCCATGCGATTATCGCCGACATTGCCACGCTGATCGGCTCTAAAGATCCCGCGGCGCCCTCCAAGGCGTAGGTGTGCAACGCGCGCCGGGTATCGCCAAAGTGCTGATTTACGGAAAAGCCAAGGCCGAACACGTCATCCGCTTTGGTGAGCCGTTATTCG
>JBFILF010000319.1:0-6608 GCA_041599835.1 Pirellulaceae bacterium | reverse complement strand
GGTACCAATCCGCGAATTCCTGATCCATCGTCGTATGGGCTAACAGGCCGTGAGCGCCCAACACCAGAACAAATTCCGGCAGGTTGTGGCGTGAATAAAAATTGCCTTGGTCGCTGATCCAGCGATCCAACATGCCTGGCGTGTATTCCGGTCCCATGGTCGGAATCACCTCGCGTGTAATGGCCGTGCCATCTGAATTAGCCGCATCGATCAGACTCGATGAGTCGGTGCTGTCGACGACGGCGACCGAGGTATGGTTCAACTCAACTGGCTCGTCGACTGGGGTTATCGTTGCGCGGGACAGCGCGCAGCCTGACAGGCAAATGATCGACAGCGCAACGAAAATGTAGCTGGCGTACCTGTTCAATGTGCCCCCGGCGCCCGCATCTCGTAGCGAGCTATCTCAATCTCGTCCTGTTGCCCTTGTCTTGAATGTTTGCCAATTGGGCTGACGCCGATTCGTTAAGTGGAACCCGGTGCATCAAGCCTTGCTTATCCTGGACATAAAACTCCAGGCTGACGGCGTGAATCAGCCCCGACTCCGCCAGCGACAAATGGAAACCACAGTTGCCGAACTTATCGGTCTGATACGACTCGGCGATATATGGCGTGGGACGACGCACCGGCCCCAAGTCAACGCCCCGCCAGTGGCCGTCAACATGTAGCCACAGCCGTTGGGGAATCGACTGCTGTTTGATGTCGGCCACCCAACCGCCAACCTGCAGCGACTGGCCCCGCGCCACAATCCGGTGAATGCGGCCGTCCACCTCCGTAGGAAACAACAGCGTTGGCCGATCTTGTGATGCCAGCTGCTGAGGTGCAATCGCACCCATTCTTCCCAATCGCGAATACCAGCCATTCACGTTTTGCGCGTAAAGCTGCGCGGGCCATTGATCCGGAATGTGGCTGACGGCAACCGATCCGCGAAACCGAAACATCTGCCGCAAATTGCAGCCGGACTGATGCGCATTGGGCCAGTCCGAAACATTTCCGCTGGCATATTCCACGTCTGTCAAACCGACCATTTGCTTGCCGATCTTCAACCCAAGCGCTTGCGGCGGAGCACCGTGCAGCCCGTCACATACCCATCCTTCCAGGATCAACCGATCACCGTGCTGGACCAGCCGTTCTACGCAGCCACTCAGGGCTGCCGGGAATACCAGCAGCGTTCGGGCCTGCAATTCCAGCTTGTGTGGAAACAACTTGGCGCATGCTGGCCCCACCCGCAAATTCAGCACGTATTCGCCACACACGCCCGCGGCCAATACTGCTAACAAAAAGTGCGACGCCACGATTGGGGCAATTTGGCGATACCTGAAATACAGCTCCACCCACATCCAGCCAGCCGCGGCCGTCAGCACGATCAACACCGGGTTGGGAAAATGCAAGCTGGCGAAAACCATTACCGCGCATCCAATCACGACTTGTTTTGAATTGAAGGCACGCGCTAGCGCCGGGACCAGCAACAGTTGCAGCAGGATTTGTTGCAAAGCCACCGTCGGCAACTTGACCGAAAACCAGTGCGGCAACGACTTGTCAAACATCCCGATCGTTTTCAGTCCCTGCCACGCACCCGTCAGCCAGCCTATGGCGATCAGTGCCAGTGCCGCCACCAAAGTGAAACCGCACGTAACTGCCCAACCGTGAACCCACCTGCGCACATGGCTGCGTCGGCTATCGATCCACGATGAGACGGGACGGGCCAACCAAAACAGGCAAGCCAACGATGCGAACAACAGCAGTTTCGGTTCCCAGCGATCGGCAAGCCAGATGCACAGGTGCGCCGCTAGGGTGAAACTCAACACCGCCAGCGCCGACGCGACAGGCAATCGCGAGTGGATTTCCGGGCGAGATTGCGATACGGCCAGCGACATAAAAACGTGGCAGACGGACCTGATCAAACCGGCTAAAACGGGGTAGATACGATTATTCTTCGACATCGTGCAAGTCCATCCGCAGCCCAAACAACGGCGGTTTAGATCAAATCTACGGATCCGGCAATTTCGGAGGCCGACACGCCGGTACTTGCTAGCTATCGGGCGGCAAATGGGTAGGATAGGCCGCGCTCAATGGGTTTATCTTGAAATTCCGGGCAACCAATTTGGGCTGGCGGCAATGGACAGGATAGGACCATGAACTTGCGCGCGCCGAGGAACTGCGCAGGAAACGGCGCTTGCGGCATCTCGTTTATCGGTCCGTGAACTGGAACGACAATGACACTTGTTCGCTCGGCCAGGGCGTGCCGTCAACTTCAACGTAGGGATAGACGAAATAGTTAAGCGGTTGGCCGGATTGCGGCGGCTCGAGTTGAATGTCACGGCCAATGGACAGCGATAGGCGATTTTCCGTCAAGTTGCCGAAGTAATATTCCTTCATTTCCGGATGTTTGTCGGCTTCGGAAATATCGACCGGAATCCAGCCCCGTCCGTCCACGAAGAAATTAGCCCAACAGTGATAGCCGCCGATAGTGCCCGCGCCGCGCTCCGGGGGCAGCGGGAATCCAATCTCAAAATAAGCCGGCAGGTTTTTGCTGCGGGCCAAAGCAATGAATACGCTGTGAAAATCAGTGCAATTTCCCGTCCGGCTTTCACAGGCCCACATGACATCCCCATTTCCGTATCCCGGTTTGGATTTGTCATATTGCATGTACTCGTCGACCCGATCGTACAGTTTGCGGGCAAGCATGATACGCTCCGCTGGAAACTGCAAATCCTGTATCAGTTCGAGCGGTCGGCCGGTAATCGGCACGAGCCGATTGGCCACCAAAAATTTCTCTCGCGCCTCGTCGTCCAGCGTGCACGTGTCGCGGTTATTCAACCCGTTGGCTTCTGTCCGCGTGATGTCGTATTCAATCTTGAAATCGAATTCAGTCACGTTAGCGGCCGGTATTTCAGCGTACAGAATTTGATTCTTGTACTGGCGATCCTGCCGAATCTCGCCATTCACTGGCAGATTCCATTTGACTTTTTCCACGTCTTGGAATTCGGTGGAGCTGGCCAATGGAAACCACATTTGGACCCGCGCTCCGGAAGGAATGCCCGTCACGGCACCGGCATACACGAAATTGAATTTGCGCTGTGCCGGTTCGTCGTCAGCCGATGGTTGACCATGAGCAAGCTGCGACGCCCCACCGATCAGCATCAAGTAACAGAGACATCCTGCAATAGCTGAAAACTTCATTCCTGCCTCACAAACAGTCGATCGGGCATACATATTCATGGTGGCTGAACTGGGCGAAGCGATGATCGTTGAGGCAAATCCACTTGCCACAGCGATCGGTACGCGAATTAAATAACCTATCCGAATACCCTTATGACGTCACTACGCGGTACGAGCAAACGGCTTACCTCGACCCTTGACCAACCGAAGGTTTTTGTTGGGTGGCATACGAATTTCGCAATATTTCGGCGCGCATTAAATCGGTCGACAAAAAAGTTCCCCCTTAGCCAGCCCATCTACCGGGGCTTCGACCAGCGTTACCGAGGCTGGCAGAGGCAAGAGTGAGGACCATGAGCGATCCGCCCTGGCCTGTTGTGCCGAACGGGATACCGATTCAACTATGATCGTCGGCGCCGAAAGCACCATGCAATACCCAGCAACCCGGCGAGGCCAAGCCCGCCACAAGGTTCAGGTATCACGGTGATTTGGCCAATGCGAGTACGGAGACCCGCACCATTCGGAACATTGATGTATTCGCGTGCGCCAAACAGGGCATCCGTCCATTCCGTCTGTCCAGGATCACCCAAGGCGAAAATGCCGAACGTACCCGCCGCGCCGGGCGTGGCTAGGAAATTCACATCCAACAGGTTTGCTCCAGCCACTGGAACTTCGATTCCAGCTCCTACCGGGAACTCAAAATCAAACGCCAACATGCCAACTCCGGAATTGGTGGCCGCGATCCCAAAGCTGGTGGTGGATTGAAAAATATAATTGGCCGGATTCGACGCCGGACCCGTTAAAGGAGAATTAAAAGTTACCGATCCCACGGCGCCGGCGTCAGCGACAATCAAAAGGCCGAATTGCCAGCCGGTCATGAAATCGGCAGGCGGGTCAGGGTTAACGTTATTGTTGATGGTGATCTGAATCGTACTTGAAATGGTACCCGGGTTCATTGTTACGAGATCACTGGTACCCAAAGTGATTTCGTCTGCACACAGATTCGTCGCAAACAAAGCGACGATTGCCGCACATGTCAAAAATTTGCCGGCCATCATCTTTTCTCAGTAACTGGGGTGCCGTTGCTTTGGATGGTGAATACTTATGACCATCCAGTTTAATTGCCGATCCATCCGCGGTCAAAATTCCCAACTGCGGGTACGAACCGCGAATTTATTGCCAAAAATCGTCCGAAAATGTCGAATCCAGCCCGAGCAGAGCAACAACATTTAAATCTTTCGTTGGTCCATCGTTTAGTCGTTCGGAGGCACCGCGCGCGACTTCCACCAATTCCTGCGGTTTTACCTGGATGTCAGCAATCCGGGTGTTCGCCTGAGCCGCCAATGGGACTCGATCGTCCAGCGCTTCCACCGAAACCGAGCGATCCATCACGACGGAAGAAGTCGGTACCCGGTCAGCGACTGGCCAATTCTCAAACAACTGATCCGCCCACTGGGTGGCGCCGCGTTGCGGTGGATCGACGCCGGGACCGACCAACCAACCGCCGCCCGGGGGGCGTCCCGGTGTCTTCGGAGGTGTGAACGGACCCAAACCTGGAGGTCCACCTTCGGGCGGAGTTCCACAGTCGGTTCCGGATCCCGATACATTGGTGGTAAGGCTGGAATCTTGCAACCCGCCAACCAGCGTATTTTGCGCAGCCAGAAAGGCATCTAACGCATTGGGGGACAGGCCCGGAGTGGCGGGACCGCCGTAACCCGGGAAGTTGTAGCTGGCCAACAAACTGATTTGATCAATAAATGTGTCGAAGCCGAACGAGGCGCTGGCGTCGATCGTGTTGCTGAAAATGTCAGCGCAAATATGCGCAGTATCACTAGCGCTGGCACCACCCACGATCGTATAAATTCCGGCCAAAGCGAAACCACCAAATTGATCGATGACGTTATTGGAAATCTGCACATCCACGGTGGCGTTGGTGTTGGCCAACACATCGATCCCGGCAAAGCCGTCGATGCCGAGAATGGTGTTGTTATCAATCGTGACCGAATGCGTCATGGTGGCGGCCAAGTTGACCGTCGTAGCGCCAATCGAAATTCCCGATCCGCTAATCGACCCAGAACCAGCAGTACCGGAGATGCCAATGTGATTGTTGCGAATCTCGCCGGAAATGTTGCCCTGACCATTCACGAAATTGACAGTAATCGCGCTGCCCAGTGCACCGCTGAATACCTGATCGCCTGCCGTGGTACCAGAAATATCATAGGTGACCGTTGGATTGGAAGATGCGCTACCGCCGGAAATCGTGATGCCACCACCGCCCGAAATAATATTGCCATGAGTGTTGTTGAATGAATTGTCAATCAGCACGATATCAACCGTAGATGTGCCAAGCGCGTTGACTTGCAACATGTCGCCGCGGGCGCCCAGGAACTCCGTATCGCGGACATCCAAATTCAACACGGCATTGGATTGTGTTTCGATCAGGATACCGTCGTTGCCCGATGCAAAACTATTCAAACCGATAATCATCTGGTCCGAGGCGGTATCTCGGACGAACATGTTCAAGGTACCGCTGGTGTTCGTGATGACAATGTTGTCTTCCAAGCCGCCTTCGATCTGGCTGCCTTCGAATATTGCATTGCCCGTCAAATTGTCGAAGCTGATGCTGCCTTCGTCGGCAGCTGTTGAATTGCCGTTGGTGCCATTGATGGTCGAATCGGTCAACGTGAAGTTATTGACATTGACCCCGCGAATGGCAAAGTCCGTAAAGTCGTTCAGTAGCATGTTGGCAAGCGAAATATTGTTGGCGCTGGAGAGGAATATCCCGGTTCCTGTTTTGTTTGAAATGTTGCCACCTGTTCCGGTGAGCGAACCGACACCGGTAATCGAAAAGCTGCCGGTTGTGTTCCGAAGATCGATACCGGTGGCCGTACCCCCATCGGAATGAACACGCGTCAGTGAGATTCCCAAATTGGTATTGTCAATATCCACCGCCGAGCCAGTGCCACCGTTGATCGCGCCGTCTGTAATGTTGATCGTTCCTGCATTGCTCGCAAATAGACCTGTGCCGCCGCTGTCCGTCGCCACCTCAACACTGGCAAACGTAAACGTTGCACCGGCCGATGACGAAAGACTCACACCTTGATCAACCGTATTCACCGCGCCCAACGAGGTCATGTCAAAATTGGCCGTCAATCCCGGGCTGCTTGCGACGCGGATTGCCGTGCCAGCCGTGGCATTAATCGTCGTGGCTCCGGTGACCGTGAAATTGCCGCCGGTCGTGTCCAAATCAATGCCGAGCGAACCACTGGTCGATGTCAGGCTGTCCAGGGTAACCGCCAGGGTGCCGTTCGTAACATCGATGCCGGCACCGCCTCCACTGATGGCGACGTCGTTTATCGTTAGCGTGCCAAAGTTGGAACCGATGATTCCCGTGCCTGCCGTATTGCCGATGTTGAGACCACTAATCGCATTGTCGGCGGCAAGCGAAACAG
>JBFILF010000318.1:0-6663 GCA_041599835.1 Pirellulaceae bacterium | reverse complement strand
GCCGATTGGTCAACCGAACCCGGCGGCCCTAGTTCGCACTTTGTTCCTTGGCACCGGTGCTCCGTGGCACCGGTGCTCCGTGGTACCGGTGCTCCGTGGTACCGGTGAGCAAAAGTTCCTCGTACCAGTGAGCCAATTGCCAGTTATTCAAACGGGTGAACCACCATGGAATTCGACCGACGCTTTCCCACCGGCGAGTGGACGGGGTTTTACATCGAAGCTCACAATCCGCGTCGCGGCTGGATGCACCTGTACCTGCAGTTTGCCGATCAGCAGATTCGCGGCGAAGGAACCGATTACGTTGGGCCTTGGCACGTCACCGGAACCTATGATTCTGACACCGGCATTTGCCAATGGCTCAAGCAGTACATCGGACAGCATCAGGTGCAATATCAGGGGCAGGCAGGTGACAACGGGATCCAGGGCGAATGGGAAATTGGTGGTTGGTTCACCGGCCCATTTCACATTTGGCCCCGCGATCGCCAGGACTTGCAACAACTCTATCTGCAAGATGATTTGCAGTTGCCGGCACCCTCAATTCAGCTTCAGACCCCGCTCGATGTGCCGCATCAAACCACTTAGTTCAGTTGTCGCGAGCAAACGTTTTGTTTTCGCTCGCCCGGTCGAACGGCCGGTCCGCCAAACGGGATCGGTTGAGGCCGAAACATCGGTGCTGGGCCCGCCGATGGGTCCTGGGCCGTGAGCAAGCGAGCGGACATCCGTTCACCTGATTCCGGGCAAAATCCCCTTTCGCAGACCCGCCAAAACCCATAGAATTTGCGGTTCGCTTGTATACAAGCCACGAAAGTGAGTTCGCTGATGTCGAAGACCAAGACCCACAAGGGTGTCAAAAAGCGTTTCCGCCTTACGGCCAAGGGCAAAGTCAAACATCGCTCGGCCGGAACTAGCCACCGAAACGTCCGCGTTTCACAGAAACGTAAGCGCAAGCTGCGCGGCACCACGGTCCTGGACGAGCCCTTGGAAGAAAAAATCCGAGAGTCGCTCGGCAAGTACAGCTACTAAGCGGAGCGGCTGGCGCGCACATCAGACAACCGACAGATAAGCTCGCGGGCAGGTGATTAACGCTTTGGATCGCTGATCCAGGGGGCCTTGCGAGTCATAACAGCACAGGATTTCCCATGCGTACAACCAAGGGTGCGGCTCGCACTCGGGCTAAGAGGCGACTGTATAAACGAGCCAAGGGTTACCGCGGCGGTCGGGGCCGATTGCTGCGAAGCGTCAAAGAAACGCTGATTCGTTCGGGACAATTTGCCTATCGCGATCGCCGAACACGCAAACGCAATTTTCGGCGATTGTGGATCACACGGATCAATGCCGCTTGTCGGCAACGCGGCATTCGCTACAGCGAGTTTATGGCGGGATTGAAATCCGCCAATGTGGAACTCGATCGCAAGTCGTTGTCGGAAATCGCCGTCTGCGATCCGGCCGGCTTCGATGCCATCGTCGAGGCGGTCAAAACCGGCTGAGCGACGGACGCGATGTAACGAGGTTCTCGAATTGGCCAGCTTTTTGCGGCGAAACGGCAATCTTGTATTGCGGTGAACCCCAAGGGCCACGGTATGATCTTGTTTAATAACCGTTGGCAGCGACGTTTTCGCCTCGCTTAAAATCGCATTTGAACAAGGTTTCCGCATGTCCTCCGATACGGCGACCCCGTTAACTGAATTCCTTGATCAGCTGTCGGCATTGCAATCCGACGCATGCCAGGCGTTTGGTGCGGCCGCGGACCAACAAGCCTTGGAAGAGGCACGCGTCGCCTTTCTGGGAGCACGCCAGGGTCGGCTGAAAACAGTGCAAAAACTGCTCGGTTCGATCGCCAAGGCGGATAAACCCCAGGCCGGTCAGCGGCTGAACCAGGTCAAAAACGAAATTCAACAAGCGTTTGAACTGGCTCAAACCCAGCTGGCCAGCGCCCGATCCCAACGCCAGCGCGACTCGACGTTCGATGCCACGTTGCCTGGGGTTCCCGTCCGAGTCGGCAAACTGCACCCCATCACGCAAACGATCGAGGAACTCAAGGACATCATGGGGCGGCTGGGATTCACCCCGGCGGACGGTCCGGAAGTGGAAGATGGCTGGCACAATTTCGAGGCCCTCAACATCCCGGCCAGCCACCCGGCCCGCGATCCACTGGACAATTTTTATTTGTCCGTGGCCCAATCCCAGCTGGCCAGTTCAACGCAGACCAGTTCAACGCAGGCGGTCGATTCCTCGGACGCACCGCTGCTGTTGCGCAGCCAGACCAGCACGGTGCAAATCCGCGTGATGGAAAAGACGCAGCCGCCGATCCGCGTCATCTCGCTAGGCCGCGTTTACCGGCCCGATACGGCGGACGCCACGCACTACCCCATGTTTCACCAAATGGAAGGCTTGATGATCGACTACGATGTTTCGTTGGCCGATCTTAAGACCGTTTTGCATCTGTTCGCCACTGACTATCTCGGCAAAGACGTTCCGATCCGAATTCGGCCGTCCTTCTTTCCCTTCACGGAACCGAGCGTGGAGGCGGACTATTTCTGGAATGACAAATGGGTCGAATTTGGGGGCGCCGGAATGGTGGATCCTCACGTGTTAACGGCGGTGGGCTACGATCCGGAGGAATTCTCCGGATTTGCCTTCGGCCTGGGCGTGGAACGCTTGTGCATGATTCGGCATCAGATCACCGACTTGCGGTATCTATTTACCAACGACGTGCGGTTTTTGCGCCAATTTTAAGTGACTCAGTTTTTGCCGCAGCCTGACGCGGCCGTTCCATTCGACCTTCATCCACAAATAATCATGCTCGTATCCAAAAACTGGTTGACCCAATACGTCGACCTCGACATGCCGCACGACGAACTCGTGCATCGACTGACGATGTCGGGATTGAATCACGAAGGTAGCCAGCCGGTGGGCGCCGATCAGTGCATCGACCTGGAGGTCACCAGCAATCGCGCCGATTGTCTTGGCCATCTTGGCGTGGCCCGCGAAATCGCCGTGTTATTCGACGGAGATTTTCGCCGACCCGACCCGCAACCGGCGACCGCCTCCCCGTCGATCGGCGGTTTGTTTTCGGTGGACATCGCAGCCCCCGAACTGTGCTACCGATTCACGGCCCGGTTAATCCGCGGAATTCAAGTTGGTCCCAGTCCCAATTGGTTGGCGGACCGGCTGACGACGGCCCAGATCGGACTGGTCAACAACCTGGTGGACATTTCCAACTACGTGATGTTGGAGTGCGGCCAACCGTTGCACACGTTCGATTACGACAAACTGCGTGGTCAGAAAATCATTGTCCGCGAGCCGCGGGCGGGCGAGCAGCTGACGGCAATCGACCACCGTACTTACCCGCTTTCGGCCGGCATGTGCGTCATCGCCGACGCCGAGCGGGCGGTGGGGTTGGGAGGTGTGATGGGCGGTGCCGATACCGAAGTTTCGGAATCGACGAGCAACGTGCTGATCGAGGCGGCTCACTTTAATCCCATTGCCATCCGCAATACGGCGCGAACGTTGAATCTGCACAGCCCCGCTTCGTTCCGTTTTGAACGAACTATCGACTCCGCGCAAATTGATTGGGCCAGTCGCCGCTGTTGCGAACTGATTCTGGAATTGTGTGGCGGCCAGCTGGTCGAAGGTGTGATTGACGTGGGCACGGCACCTGTGGCGCGGCCGTCGATAAGCCTGCGTCTGCCCCAGATCCAGCGTCTGTTGGGTATCGATATCCCGCCGGAAAACTCCGCGTCGATTCTGGCCGCGTTGGGATTTGAAATTGTCTCAAAGAACTTTCCGACGACGACGGAAGTCCCCTCGATCGTGGTGATTCCCCCGTCCTGGCGTCAGGACGTGACCCGCGAAGTGGATTTGATCGAGGAAGTCGGCCGCATCCACGGCTACGACAAAGTGCCGGATAACGCCAAAGTTCCCATGGTCGCCACGGTCCGCAGCCCGTTTGAGCGGTTTGTCGACGTCATTCGTCGCTGCATGACGGCGGCCGGATTCGACGAAGCGATGATGGCCAGCCTGGTTCCTGAAAAATGGTCCGAGGCATTTTCGCCCTGGACCGACTCGCCACCGTTGCAAAGCAATCAACCGATGCTGGGCGTGCTGGAAAAAGCCTCTCAAAACATCGGCCAGGTCAATTTGCTGCGGCGCAGCCTGATCCCCAGCTTGCTGGAGGCGTTTCGCATCAACGAATACAAACAAAATGAGCACATCGACTTGTTTGAGTTCGCTAAAGTCTATTTGCCGAACCCCAAGGGTTTGCCGGACGAACCATGGAAGCTGGCGCTGGTGAGCGAACGGGGTTACTTTGCAATCAAAGGCGTTGTCGAATCACTGGTTCACCAGCTCAATCCCCGCATCAAAATCGCAGCGCGACCTTGTGACGTGCCGTTGTTGGACATTACCCAATCGGCGGAACTCGCGATTGACGGCCAGCGACTGGGTTGGATTGGAATGGTATCGGAGCACGGCCACCAGGTGTTTGGATTCCGGCGTCCGGCCACGGTTGCTGAATTGGACGTCGCGGTGCTGACCTCGATCGGAGTGGAAATTCCCAAGCATCGGGAGATCAGCCCGTTTCCGGCAATCACTCGCGACTTCAATTTTGTCGTCGACGATTCCGTTCGCTGGTCGGCCATCGAGTCCACCGTTGCGGCCAACGCCGGTGAATTGCTTGAATCAGTCACTTATAAAGAAACGTTTCGCAATGCCGACAAGGATGGCGCTCACAAAAAACGCATATTGCTGAGCGTAGTGCTCCGCTCAAACCGGGACACGCTGACTGGCAGCGAGGCCGATCAGGTATGTGAAAAGATCGTCCGCGCTTGCGGCAACGAGCACGCGGCGCAGTTGTTGCAATAATTTCGATCGTGACCTCGCGTAGTTGACGAATGAACTCGAATTCCAATCGGCGCGTCACGTATCTAACCGCCGGCGCCGCGGGAATGTACTGCGGCAGCTGCATGCACGACAATACGCTGGCCCGGGCGCTAAATCAGGCTGGTTGCGACACGTTGCTGGTCCCCACCTACACCCCGATTCGCACCGATGAAACCGACGCCGCAGTCGACCAGGTCTTTTTTGGCGGAATCAATGTTTACCTGCAACAAAAGATTCCCGTGTTTCGGCACGTGCCGCGGTTTTTGGATCGCTTGTTGGACCGGCCCTGGTTGATTCGCAAGGTCACGTCGCGGGCGATCGAGACTAACGCGGCGTTGTTGGGAAGCTTGACGGTTTCCATGCTGAAGGGCCAAGCCGGAAATCAAAAAAAAGAAGTCAAGCGGCTGATCGATTGGCTGCAGCGAACAGCTCGCCCGGATGTCGTGATCCTGTCCAATATTTTGATCGGCGGCTGCATCGAAACACTCAAACAATCGCTCAACGTGCCCATCATCGTCACGCTCCAGGGCGATGACATTTTTCTCGAAAGCTTGCAGGAACCGCACAAGTCACAGGCGTTTCAGTTAATTGCCAAAATCGATCGCGACGTCGACGCCTATCTGGTGCACAGCCGGTTTTATGCCGACTTTATGGCGCAGTATCTGAAACTCGATCGCGACAAAATGCATATCACACCGCTGGGCATCGACACCAGCGATTTTGTCAGCCCTTGGCCGACAGCTAGCCGTGATTTCAAAAACATTGGTTTCCTGGCCCGATTGACCGCCGACAAAGGTCTGCACGTATTGGTCGATGCCTTTATCCACCTGAAAAAAGATCCGCAGTTCGATGACGTGCGGTTGCTGATCGCCGGCTGGCTGGGTGCGGACCACCGACAGTTTAGCGAATCCCAATTCGACAAACTCAAGGCGGCCGGGCTGTCACGCGATGTTCGTTATCTGGGCGAAGTCGATCGCAGGCAAAAGCTGGATATGCTGCGCTCCATCGACGTGTTGAGCGTTCCCACGGTGTACCGTGATCCAAAGGGCCTGTATGTGCTGGAGGCATTGGCGGCCGGGGCGGCTGTCGTCCAGCCCGCGCACGGAGTGTTTCCGGAATTGATCGATGACCTCGGCGGCGGGCTATTAGTGGAACCGGAAAACCCGTCGGCACTGGCCGACGCGCTGCAGCGTCTGTTGCTGGATGATCCGTTGCGGCAACAAATGGGCGCTGCCGGCCGCGCCGCGGTCCTGGAGCGACGCAACGCGCAATCGATGGCCGCCAACACGATAGCGGTCATTGACGACGTGTTGCGCTAGTTACCAGCAGGCCACGCTGCAAGTGGATCTGGTCGCTCAGCAACGCCACGCGACCCGGATCATTTATTCGTACTGGTCGGGGACTCGCGTCGCCTAATTGCTACCGCGTGACGCCCATGCCGACGGCGAAGCCATACAAGCCAAAGTCGGAATTGGTATCGATTGCCGAATCGCCGTTCAGCCACGACTGGTTTTCAACGGCACATCGCACATAAACGCGCCGGCATTCGGCCACCTGCCAGTTCCATTGCAGCGCCAGGTACACGTCAAACACGGTTAGCGGTTCCAGCTTGCCGAACTGTTGAAAGTGCAACACGCCGTTGCACGTATACGTCTGATCGCGGCGGCCCGCCAGCAACGAAGCAAACAGCCCGGATTGAAGTTCCAAGCAAGTGCCGCGAATCGGCCGAAAGTATTCCACGCCCACTTTCGGACCCAGCGCGTCCAAGTCGTTGACGCCACG
>JBFILF010000317.1:0-6668 GCA_041599835.1 Pirellulaceae bacterium | reverse complement strand
GACGTGAAATTTGCCGAATAGGTTGTGGTCATCGCTGAGTGCTTCCTGGTAAGCGCCGATCAAAAATATCCCCAACCAGTACGGTTCTCCAGCCCGATAGGGATGAAGCGGCAACGATTTGTTGCTGACACCGCCCGATAGGTAACAGGATATGACACCGTCCGAATCACAGGTGATGTCGCCAATGACGGCGGAGCAAGTGGGACGTTCGTCCAGACGATGAATGGGCATGATCGGAAACAGGTGCTCCAATGCCCAGTGATCGGGTAACGATTGAAACACGGAAAAGTTGGCGAGATACGTATCGGCGTATAAGTTTCTCAATTCGCCGCTCAATCCGCTGGGAACCAGCTCCGACCGATTCAGCTTGTCGCGAACTAGATAGCAGATGTGCGAAAACATGTTCTCGGCGCACGCCCGCTGGCTAAGCGTCAAATGGCCGTTGATAAATAGCTGGTAAGCCATTTCGATGGCTTGCTGCGCGTCGTGGAAACTTTCCTGCACGTTGTCATCATCCCAGGCCTGGATAATGTCTCGCAGCTCCAGCAGTGGCAAACTGGTTTCGTTGTCGTTAATCCGCGTGATCGCTGGTTCGTCGTCCAGCGATGTCGACGAGATGACGGGCACCACCAGCACTGAGTGGTGGGCGACCAGCGCCCGGCCGCTTTCCGAGATAATATTCGGATGAATGACTTGTTCCTGGTCGCACACCATGCTCATGTAATAGACCACGTCGTTGGCATATTCTTGCAGCGAGTAATTCATGCTGGACGGCGCGGTGTTTTTGTTGCCGGTGTAATCCACCGCCAGGCCCCCTCCCACGTCCATCGTGTTGATGGGAATGCCTCGCCGCAGCAAGTTCGCATATATTCGCGTAGCTTCGATGATGCAGGCCTTGATGTTTCGGATGTTGTTGACCTGGCTGCCCGGATGGAAATGCAACAACCGGCAATTTTCAATCAAATCGTGTTGCCGCAGCGTCTCCAGCACCGTCTCCAATTCACGCGAGTTCAGGCCAAATTTCGACTTGGCACCGACCGAACCCTGCCACCGGCCTGCGCTGCGGGCCGCCAACTTGACCCGCAATCCCAATTGAGGTCGGACTGGAATGTTTTGCATCGCCCGCAGGATCAAATCGATGTCCTGTGGGTTTTCAATAATGATCGTGACGTTGCGGCCGATTTGGATCGCCCGTAATGCCATTTCGATAACCGTCGCGTCCTTGAAACCATTGCACAGAATCGGCATGCCGTTATCGGCGATGGAGACGACCGCCAACAACTCGGCTTTGCTGCCGGCCTCCAGCCCGCCCCCGTGCACACGAGCGGCCGCCACAAAGGCGTCGATCACCTCGCGGTGTTGGTTGACTTTGACCGGATACACGCATTGATAATGGCCATTGAACCCAAACTCGCCGATCGCCTGGCCAAACGCCCGGTTCAATTCAGCCAATCGGTGCGAGATGATGGGCGTAAACCGGATCAGCAAGGGTGCCGAGGCGCCACGCTGCGCACAGTCCCGCACAATCTGAGGCAAATTCCACAGGGGTGATGGCGGGCTCGATTCATCCGCTATGTGTTTCCCGCGATGAACAAGCAGTTCGCCGTCGCCATCGATCTCAAACAGCCCGCCACCCCACTGGTTCACACGATACAATTGCGAAGAATCGGACGGTGTCCATGCATCGCGTTCCATGGGAGATTCTTTATTCATGCCGGGGGCAGCGCTTGGGCGACGGGAAAATATTCGAAATTCGACTACGCAACGAAAACGTATTATAGACGCATTGGCGTCAGCGGAAATCCGAGAAAATGGCTAACGCGAACTGACGAATGAACGCAGCGCTGCAACGGCTTAAAGCGAATCTCGTGTTTGTTCCCACGCTGCTGTGGAACATGTTGCTCGGTCGCTGGCTGAAAGTTCGCCGGTGGTGGGACCGCATCGATGACACGGTGATTATCGGTGCATTGCCGTTGGCCGCTGATGTACGGCAACTGGCCGAGTTGGGCGTCACGGCCGTCGTCAACACGTGCGCCGAATATGAGGGACCCATGGAGGAGTACGAGAAGTTCGGTATCACTCAGTTTCGCATGCCGACCGTGGATTTCACCCACCCGCGATTAGAAGACGTCCGCCGAGCGGTCGGATTCATCGCCCAACAAACTGCCGACGGTTCGACCACGTACGTCCATTGCAAAGCCGGGCGGGCCCGCAGTGCCACCGTCGTGATGTGCTGGTTGATGCAAAGCAAAGGCATGACACCGGAGCAAGCCCAGAAACTGCTGTTGGAAAAACGGCCCCACATCAATCGTCATCTGGCGAGCAGGCCGGTGGTACGGCAGTTCTATCAGCAACTGCCGGCGAAAAAATCAGATTGAGGTGGGATGGCGCTGCTTTTTTGGCCAACGCCTGCCAACCGATCATCGATCAAGCGCGCGGCAACGCGCCGCCGCGATCAACGCGAAACAGGTGGCGATCAGTGGATCGTCCTCCCGCATGCGGGCATTGTCGTTTTGCCAGCTTCCATCGGCTTTTTGTTCTCCTAGCAGAATCTTCATGATTTGCGCAGCCGTCCGGCGGGCATGTTTTGGTTCCAGTTGTCCGAGCGCCATGGATAAACTGTAGTAGTAATAAAAGCGCAAGCCCTTCGCCCAACTTCCAGCCCCCGTCTCGTGTTCGAAACCCGGAACGCGATTCAATGCATTATTTTCCGACAGCCATTTGGTCGCGGCTTGAACCTGCGGCGACGCATCGTCGAAATTCAGATATTGCAAAGACCGCAGGCCATCGGCCGTTGCCGTGCCGTACGATCTGGGTTGGTCGCGCGACTGCGTGATCCAGCCGGCCTTGTTTCCGTCGTGGTCACGGCGCGGATGAAAAAAGAAACCGCCATCCCCCACAACATTTTGGCACCGCGATAGCCAGGGGCGGCATTTTTTCAACGCTGTCGCCACATCGGCTCGCTCATCATACTGGGCCAAAGCCTGCAGTACTGACGTCGTCACCGAAATGTTCGTTCCGGTGGTGGGCCGTTGGCCGGTCATCCAGCCGGTTAAATCCCAGCCTCCGTAATCGACGTCGCCGGGCTCAAATCCCTCGTCTTCGTCCAGCTGGGCCCGCACAAGGTATTGAATCAGTTTGTCCCGGGCACTGGAGGGCAACTCCAGTTGCAGCCGTTCAGCGGCCACCAGCAGCATCGCTGAACCGTAATTCGAATAGTCGGCACCGTCCGGGTTTGACACGTAAAATCGCTCCTCGATTATCGGCAGCATGACGTCCAATGCACGTTGGCAACGTTGTTTTGCTTCTGCCTCGAACTGATTCTGAGAAAACGACAGGGCGTACATCACCAGGGCGGTGATCGCTGCGCCGTCTTTCAGATTGCCGTACTGGGTGGAGTGCCATTTGCCATCATCGCCCTGGGCGGACAGTAAATACGAGGTGGCCGGCCCCATCAAATCCGCCAGTCCACCGTTGGCTGGATTGTGCTGCGGTTGAGTCTGTTTTTGGGGCTGACAAGCCGCCAGGCCAAGACCCGCGCCGAAAAATATTAGACTGCAGACAACCGTTTTATTTGGATTGTTCATGATTCATATCCGTAGACGTTTCCAGCCACCGTGCAAAAAGCGGGCGGCCACCAATATGCTTCTGACCACCAGGTCAATCGCCATGGCAATCCAGGCGCCGGTTACGCCCCAGCCGGCGCCCGTTACGGTGATTTCGATCAGCGGTAATTCTATCTGGTCCTTGGCCAGAAAAATGGCCAGTGGAATGCGGATCGAGAAGAATCCCAACAGCGTGATTGCCAGCGGCCAGATGGTATCGCCGGCCCCCCGCAAAGCGCCCGAGGCGACCATCACAATCGCCAATGACGGCAGGGCGATGGCCACAATTCGCAGCAGTTGGGCCGCCTGAATGGTCGTCGGATCGTTCACATCACCGGTGAATAGTGCCGACATTTGTCTGCCAAACAGAAACATCATCACACCGGTCACGGTGATCAAGCCCATCGCCGCCATGATGCACGCCAGAGCTCCTCGCACGGCGCGATCGGGCTTTCCCGCGCCCAAGAACTGGCCGGCAATCGTGGCCGCTGCCACGGCAAATGCATGGGCCGGCAGGAATGCGCAGGCTTCGATTTGCACCGCCAAACCGTGGGCAGCGGCCGCGGATTTACCCAGGCTGTTGATTACCGCGACGAAAATGAGCTGACTGAATAGAATCAGCCCCACGTCGACGCCACCCGGCAATCCAATCATTAACAAGCGGCGGATCACGTCGCCACGCGGCGCCATCAACGACCATTTCAGTTTCATGTTTGCCCGGCCGGCCAACAGCGCCATCAACAACACGGACCCTCCGACCGCGTGACCCGCGGCTGTTCCGATGGCAATGCCTTGCCAGCCCCACGAGTCAATACCGCCCATGCCGATAACCAGTGTGGTACTGACGACGACGTTGACGATCACGACCAATGATTTGGCAATAAATCCGGTGACCATGTCGCCGGCGCCGCGCAGACAGGCTGCGCCCACCTGTTCAAACATGATCATTGGCGTCACCAACACGACGATGTACAAATACGATTTTGAGTAGGCCGCCGCGTCGTCACGCAATTGCATGGCGGCGATGAACGCTTCGCCAAAAAACCAACCGACGGCGGTCACGATCAACGCCAGAAGCGCGCCGATCAACACGGCCTGATTCGTGGCGATTTGTGCTTCGCGCAGCCGCATTTCGCCAACGCGTCGGGCCACTACGGCCGTGGCGCCAATGGCAACAGCCGCAAACAGACTGGGGATCAACCACATGGTGTAACCCATCAGTCCCATGGCCGCCTTGATCGCGTCACCGCCTTCGGCCAGGTAGCGGCCAGTCAGCCACCAATCGGTCCAGGTCACCATCAGCGTTAACGTTTCCTCGGCCAGCACCGGTGCTGCCAGTCGAGACATGGGGCGCCAATGACCCGTCGAATCGATGAGCGAATGTGACCTCACGAAATCCCTGAACTTGACTGATTAATGCACAGAATCTGAATCGATAACTGTTGCCATTCGCACACGATTCACCAGCTAACCGGCGACAGGGCTATCGATCTCGTGATCGGCAGGCTATAGATGTTACCTTTTACGCGAGTTTTTGCCGATTGCCGAGAATCACCGCAAGGTCCGCGACCCTTTCGCGACTCACTTGCGGAGCAATATCGGGTAGTGCCTTATTTTTGTGTTGTTATCAGCCGGAACGCGCTAGCGTCCGGTTTAGGTGAAAAAACCGTGGGCTAGCGCCCCGCGGCTGATTGTTTCTTCGCGTGGCAACACATTGTTGAGGCACTACGCAATATCGAATTACAGCGGACATTTGAGGAATGTTTGATGAACTGCAACCGGAACAGTGTTTCCTGCCTGGGCATGTTGGCGATCTTGTTAACGTTAGGCTGGACCGTGCCCCCAAGCGTATTGGCTCAAGACGATCAAACCCGGCAACAGGAATCTTCTGCCGACAAACCGAATCAGGACGACACCGAAGAAGGAACAGAATCTGTCCTCGACATTCTCAACCGTGCGGTCGTTCACGCACGCGCAGGCGAATTTGACGATGCTATTGCCGTCGTTGAAGAAGCGCTGGAGCAGGACGACCAAAATATCAATTCTTTATTTCTTATGGTTCGGTTGTTAGGTGCGCGGGCGGACGAAGTCGCCGAAGACGATTCGGCAGCGGCACATCCTTATGTGCTGCGCGCCGCCAAGATCGTGCGACAAATTTCTAAACTGGCCGGAATCAATCCGCGCACCAGGAGCCAATTAGCGGCGTACATTTACGAAGAAGCCCGCAGTTTGGCGGCAACGGGCAAACCGGAGCTGGCCATTCAGTCGCTAACGGAATGTTTCGAATGGGGCTTTGATGATGTCGACTTAGCGGCCAGTGACGAAAGCTTTGCAGGCATCGCAAATACCGACGCATTTAAAAAGATGATCAAACGACAACGGGAATTGATTGCCAAACGGATGGCGGATGAAGCCGCGGCGGAAATGGCTGCCTTCCAATCGTACGACTTTGATTTTCAGCTGATCGACGTCAACGGCAATGAAGTTTCATTGGAGGATTACCGCGGCAAAATACTGATCGCGAATTTCTGGGGGACCTGGTGTGGACCGTGTCGGGCCGAAATACCTTCGTTTATCAAACTCAAGGAGGTCTTTGCCGATGAGGATTTGGACGTGGTGGGATTGACTTATGAACACGGCGAGGACGACGAGCAAATCACGCAGCGGATCCAAGAATTCATGGAGGACTTTGAGGTCAACTACAATTGCCTGATTGGCGATGAGGAGACGATGGAGATGGTTGCCGAGTTTCGCGGATTTCCCACCACACTGTTTGTCGACCGCAACGGCGACGTTCGCTTGCAGCTGGTCGGTCTTCACCCCTACGCCAAACTCGAAGCCGTTGTCAGGCAATTGCTGGACGGATCCGAGCCTTCACACCAGCACAATTAACATCGGGATGAAGACGTCTGATTGCGAAAAAGTAGGGTTAGGGTTTTTGGAAACGGAGCCCCGACTGTCAGGGAGGGTGGATGATCGGGCTGGCACCTGACAATCGTGCTCGCTCCCTCACGGTCGCGGCTCTGTTTTTGAGTCGACGTCACAAACGCGTCTCAGGGAGGG
>JBFILF010000316.1:0-6677 GCA_041599835.1 Pirellulaceae bacterium | reverse complement strand
GGTCGAGTTGATTAACGACGTCGTTCTGGGTAGGCCGATCGGTTCAACCAATAAGAAATTTGGCGGCAACGGTAGCCCGCTCGGATTGTTGTCCGATCCCAAGGTTCGTGCCGAACTCGAGATGGTGGACGGTCAATACGAAGAATTACAAAAGCTGAATGCCGAAATTCAAAGGCGCGCTGCAGAACAATTACGGGGCATTGACTTTGAGAATTCCAAGAATCTCATGCAACAAATCCAACGCATTCGCGAACAGGCTGACAACGAATTGAGTTCGGTTCTGCTTCCTCACCAAACGAAACGGCTGCGGCAAATTCAATCGCAATCCCAACTAAGACGGAGGAGTTTGGCTGAGCTGTTGACAAGTCCCCCGCTGCGATTCGAATTGCAAATTTCCGATCGCCAGAAGGAGGAGTTGCTGCAGGCCGAACAAGAGCTGGAAGCAGAACTGGCCGCAAAAATTTCCGAACTGCGATCGGAAGCGCGGGACAAGTTGATCCAACGACTCAATCGTACTCAACAAAGACAGGTCGACGAGATTTTTGGCGAAGCCTTTGAGTTTTTAGACCGCAAAAATAACAGAGCAGCGCAGCGCAAAAAATGATGGAAGCGTCTATCGCTCCCCGCATCCTGCCGCCCGGTTGCGCCAAGCCACACGCGCTCCTTTCCTTTCCTTTTACGGCTAGCCACAATCGCGGGCATTCCATGCCTTGCACCGCCGCGCCGGCGCGCCGGCGTCACCTCGTTTTCATTGCCCCGCCCGTATCCGATTCCCCAAAGAACGGTTCGATCGCATCATACAGCTGCTGCCTTCGCACGGGTTTGGAAATGTAGCCATCCATGCCGGCTTGCTCGCACCGTTCGCGAAATCCTTTGATCGCGTGCGCGGTCATGGCAATGATCGGAATGTGGCCACCTTGATCCCGTTCGCGGTTGCGGATCACTTCGGTCGCTTCGATTCCGTCCATCTCCGGCATCTGCAAATCCATCAGGATCAGGTCGAATTTGCCTTGCTGCCAGAGATCCACGGCAATTTTCCCGTTTTCCGCAACGGTCACCTGATGCCCCCACTTTTTCAGCAAAGCAACGGCCAACTTTTGATTCGCCAAACCATCTTCGGCCAGCAACACGTTGAGAACGGGTATTTTTACCTGGGAATCGGGAGACGCATCGGCCGGCGTTTCAATTGGCTGACGCCCTGTCTTCAAAGGCGCGACCGCTCGCAAAATGTTTTCCAGCAATTCCGACTGCTTGACTGGTTTCATCAACTCAGCGCGAATACCGAGTTCCTCACACCGCGCTGAATCACCGGCCCGCCCGCCGGAAGTCAGCGCGATAATTTCGGTTTGAGCGATTTCGTGCGTGTCGCGGATTCTTGTCGCCAACGCGAACCCGTCCATCTCGGGCATATTGACGTCCGTCAGCACCAGCTCGATCGGTTGTCCCTTGGCGTTCATCTGCCGCAGTATCTCGATGGCCCGTGGACCCGTTTCCGCGGTACTCGGTTGAATACCCCAGCCTAGCAGCAATTCTTTGGCGATTTGGCGGTTCGTGGCATTGTCGTCGACAATCAGCACCCGCAATCCATCGAGAATTTCCGGATTAAGCTCGGTGGCCGCTGCCGCGGGTTTGGCGGCGATGGGGAAGGGAAGCGTAAAGTGAAAAGTACTTCCTTTGCCTAATTCACTGTCCACCCACATGCGACCGCCCATCAGGCCAACCAGACTGGAAGAAATGGAAAGACCGAGACCGGTGCCACCATGCTTTCGCGTCATCGACGAATCCGCTTGTTCAAACTTGGTAAAAATGGTTTGCAGTTTGTCGCGGGGAATTCCCGGGCCTGTATCGCTCAGGGCAAAATGCAGTTCGACTCGCGACGGGTCCGATGATTGACAGGAAACATTCAAGACAACTTCGCCCGCCTCAGTGAACTTGATGGCATTGCCTGTCACGTTGACAAGAATCTGCCGCAGTCTTGCTGGATCACCAATGAGATATTCCGGAACGTCAGGTCGGGCATGCCAGGCAAGCTCCAATTCTTTGCGATGGGCTCGCATGGCCAGCGACTTCATCGTATCGCCAAGCTCCTCACGAAGGTCGAAAGCAACCGATTCCAACTCAATCTTGCCGGCTTCGATCTTCGAGAAATCCAGAATCTGATTGATGATCGAAAGCAGTGACTCGCCCGATTCAAGCACAGTTGACAAATATCCGCGTTGCGTCGTTGTCAAATCGGTTTCGAGTACCAGTTCCGTCAATCCGATCACGGCATTCATGGGTGTGCGAATTTCGTGGCTCATATTGGCCAGAAAATCGCTTTTGGCCCGGTTTGCCGCGTCAGCCGCATCGCGAGCTTCGACCAGCTCGGTGATATCGCGCGACACGCCGAACGTGCCCAACATCTCGCCGTCGCGATTTAACAATGGCGCCTTGGTGGTGGAAACCCAGGATTCACGGCCATCGGGCCACGTCTCTTTTTCCACCAGTCCCACGATCGGTTGTTTGCTTTCCAGGATGCGCCGTTCGTCGGCCAGCGCCTTTTCCGCATGTTCGGACGTAAAGAAATCCTCGTCAGATTTGCCGACCGCCTCGGAGACATTGGACAACCCAAACTTGTTGGCCACCGCGGAACTAACTCGCAAAAAACGTCCCGTCTTATCCTTGAAGTAAATCGCGTCGGGCAACATCGTCATCAGGGTGTGAAGCAGGTTGCGCTCCATTTCCAGCGACGCTTCCGCTTGTTCGCGACCCTTGACTTCGCGGCGATACGCCTCGCCGCTTTTCAATTCCAGGGCCTTGGGCAGGATCCGCACCAACACGACCACGCCCACGCAGGAAACAAGCGCTGTGATCGCTTTCATCAGACCGGAGAACCGATAAATCGGCCAATAGAAAATGCCAGCCTCAACAAGGTGAACGGTGCCACAGGAAAAAAATATCAGCCCCAGAAAGACATAAAAAATACGCGGGAATTTGACGTTCTTGTGGCGGGCCACGAAGTACACCACCACACAGGGAACAGCATAGTAGGCAATAAAGGTGGCTAAATCCGCAAAGATATGCAACCAACCCAGCCAGGCTTCCTGGAGCCAAGCGTCCCCACAATCCCAGCGAACGGGAAACCCCGCAGTGTCAAAGATTCGGCCAAAAAAATTCCACATGGCGCACCATATTTGCTAAGAGGAGGTCAGGCCTAATAAATTGTGCCAAATGCAGCCGTAGATAGCGAATTATTTGTCGTTTCGGCACTACGAATTTGTTGCGGTGAATATGTTGCGGTGAATATGCTTCGGTCGTCCATGTTGCGGTCGTCAACGAAAAAACCAACAAGAGTCCCGTTCGTGTCCGCCGGACCGGCCCCATTTTCGACGGGCGCCCGGTTGGCTCGAGCCAGGCAAGTTGTCTTGCCTTCCCTAGGCTGTAACCATTTGTTAACTGCAGCCGGCAACCCGTCACGACCAGCCATGGGACACTGGGAACGCCATTAGCATTTCACAAGGGGATGAACGAAACTTCAATCAAATCGGCGGCACACGATTTGCACATTTTGCCCGGATCTTTCAGACAAAGCAGCCAACTGCTTCGACACAACAAGCGGAGATCGAATGATGAAAACTCTCAATCTGACAACAGCGGTTGCCGTTCTGGTGACACTCACGTTGGCCATGGTGCCGGCCTTAGCTCAAGATACGGACAAGCCGCAGGCGAAAGACCAGCAAATCCGACCCGCCGAACAGCGGCAAACCCAGCCCAAGCGCGAAGGCGGCCTCACCCGAGAACAAGTCCTGCAACAAGAAGACAAACAAAAGGGCACTGAAGAAGGTATGCCAAACATTCGCGGGCAGCGCGACGATCGGCAGGGTGCCGAGGGCCAGAAGGCCCAGCCCCAATTCCACGTCCTGCCTCGTTATTACCCGCAATGGAAACTTGGCGTCTACGCTTACAACACCGATACCGGTGTGGTGATTACGCACGTTATTCCACAAAGTGCCGCGTGGCGGGCCGGCTTGGAACCGGGTGACCGGATCGTGACGGTCGGCGGATACCAGGTTGGTTGGATTGAACATTGGCTCTATCCCCTGGGAGCTGAACTGCAGAGGCGTGCCGACGGTTACGGCGGGGTTCAGCTGCTGCTGCAGAACGTTCGCAACAATGAGTTGTTGACGCGGCGCGTACAGCTAGACGGGCGCGGCATCCGCCATCGCGCGGCAAGGCCGGATTTCGATCGTTAACGTTTTGACCCAACCAGTCGCGACACCGCGATTTTGGCAGGATTTTCGCCGCGTTGACGGTCACGTTGCAGTTGATCGCCAGCAAGAAGCGATTGCGAGTCGGTTGTGGCGTGCTACTATTTCCGCCTTGTTGGAAACTCACTTCAGGACGAAGCGCAGCCAGGGGAATTGCCCGCGCCGCTGTCAGCCCATGTGGATGGCAAACGGATAGTCGGCCGACTCGAAAACGGCATTTCGCTTAACGGCAATGTCGACCGTGATCGGAAAAGTCGCTGCGGGCCGATGCCATAATCGCCCCTTGTTGAACACGAGCAAGATTCCGTGATCAGTGCCGGGGAAGACCGCACCCCGAAATCTTGGCAACCCGGTAGCCTCACAGATTAGCTGGCCGAATTCTCTGTCATTATCGACGATAAAGGCGATTTCGCTGGCGCACAGAGCGTCGCGGACGGGCGCAAATGACCCCGAGGCGGCGTTGGGCAAATCGTGCCTAGCGATAAACTCCAAAAGGTTATTGGCGGGATCAAGAAAAAACACCGCGTGCGCATTCCAGTGTTGAAAGTGCCTGACGCGATGAATGTTGATCTCTTGCCGGATCAGCCACTGCACCGACGCGTCGTGTTTGTTCTCGGGAATATTGAAGGCGACGTGATAAAACGGATTACCCTTGTTTTTTCGTTCAGTTCGCTCAAACGTTAACTGCGTCGTGCCGGCAACGAAGGTGATTTGATCATCCTGTTCCTGTTCAATCGGGAAGCCCAACCCATCGGCGTAGAACCGTTTCATTTCGTCCAGCGTGGCGGCGGTTTTCAATCGCAGATGTCGCAACAACGCGTCAGGATCCGGTCGCGGCGCCGGCAATTCTTGACGAGTCGAGCCTGGCAGCGTAAGGGGTAAAGCACCAGCCGTTATTAAAGCGGACGCGCCCACACGTAGCGAAAACTGGCGGCGAGTCAGCTGATTCGAATTGCAATGAGTTTTGATCATGCGACCAGCCTCATAAATATCTCAGTATTATGGTAACACATGATGCAAGTTGGCGTGTTCGACCGCGCAGGATTGCCGAGCAACCACGTTGCCACGTTCCGCTGGCAATGATCATTGTCGCGTCCCTCACCGCGGCGGGGAGTAGTTTGCCGGTCGACCGAAACCGAATGTGAAGTGACACATCGTTTTGCGACGGCGGCCACGTTGGCGGCGAGTTTGCGGCACTGGGGAAGCAAAAAGGTATAGCGGGAAAAATCATTGCTTCGCGCTGAAGCGACAGCAATAATCAATTGCTTCAAGTCGCTGCTTCATCTTTGACTGGCTCCGGTGGAAGACCGATGAATCGTTGTCGGTTGCTCATATTTTTGCTTGCCGTTTGCGTCGTCCCGTCGGTTGCATTTGCCCAATCTGCCGATTCGACTGACCTGATGTCGCTCGTGAAGCGCCTTGATATACGTGGCGCTGCGCCACACCTGTCCGCAACGAAACCTTCCTGCCGGCAATCGGTGCTATACGCTTTCAATCTAGTGCAAATGCATGATCTGAATGGTGATGAGCGCCTGGATTTGGAAGAATATTCTCGGCTATCGTTCGAATGGCCTGACGAATACGACAACGATGCCAATGGATATTTGACGCCGGTCGAAATGGCATACAGGCTCATTGAACCGCGGCCGGCACCGTCCCCCGCCGTAAAAGCGGACATGCTTCAACAGATAGAGATCGAATACGACCAATTTAGAATAGAAATGGCAAACCGACGTCGAACTCCGTTCGGCAATGTCAACGAGCCACCAAACCGATTGGCGGCAACGTTTTTAGCCCAATACGATTTGGATGAAGACGGAACGCTTGACGAAAACGAGTGGTCAAAAATTGGATCGGGATGGCAGTCGGTCGACTTTGATCGGGACCGGCGGATTTCGATCAATGAGTTAACGATACGGTTTGAGTCCTTTCAGCAATCCGCGCGTAACGGCGATTTGGACCTGGATCCACAACGTCGCGGGTTTGACTTGCCCGAGCAATTTTTCCAGTTGGATGGCAACGGAGACGGTCAGATTCAGATGCATGAATTTGCGTCGCATTGGAGCGATGCCAATGTCGATGCGTATTATCGGCTTGATCTGAACAGGGATGGCGTCATCACACCCGGTGAATGGCTGGAGTCGCGGGCAAAATCCGGTCAGGCATCGCTGGGTCGACAATGGCCATAATGGTTGTTGCCGGAAAGTGTATTTCCGCTGGTCGTGGTGGCCATGGCGCGTCAATCCGCATCGCGAATCATATAGATTCCTGCGTCAACTTCTCGGAAGTTGAGGCATGCCAGTGCGTCAAGTTTTGTCGTTTCGCGCGATTCGACCGTAAAATAAATTTCGCGGCCCCCGAGCGCCGCTGCCTGACCCATGGCAGCGCGCACGGTTTCTTCCCACTAATTGCCGGCAAGCGGGTCGGCTC
>JBFILF010000315.1:0-6679 GCA_041599835.1 Pirellulaceae bacterium | reverse complement strand
TTGCAGCGAGCCGTCGAGCTCATGCCCGGCCTGCCCTTTCAGGACATCGACGTGCTGCTAATTGACCAAATCGGCAAGGACATCAGCGGCACGGGAATGGACACCAACGTGGTGGGCCGCAAATACAACGATCATTGTGCGGTTGATGGGGAAACCCCGCGCGTCAAGCGGATTTGCGTGCGGGCGCTAAGCCCGGCCACCGAGGGCAATGCCACCGGCATCGGGTTGGCCGAATTTTGTCATGCGCGCGTGCTGCAACAATTGGATCGCCCGAAAACCCATTTGAATTGCCTAGCCGCCAATCACCCGACGGCAGCCATGTTGCCAATGGATTTTCCCAGCGACCGCGACATGTTGCGGGCCGCGGCGGCGACGATCGGGCCGCCGGCGGGCGGCGATGTGGGGCTGGTTTGGATCAAAAACACTCTGACGCTGAGCGAGTTGGTTTGCTCGGCGAATTTGGCCCACGTGGCCGGCCTGACAATCACACGCCAGCTGGGACCGCCGTCATTCGACGAAAAAGGGGAGCTCGGTTTCTGGTAATCGCGGATCGGCAACCTGAAAACACAGGGGGCGGCCGCTTGTTGAATCGGCCAAAAAGTCTTAAGAATCAACTATGCAAGCTTACCTGGAATTACTGCGACACGTGCTCGACCACGGCGTGGAAAAGCCCGACCGCACCGGAACCGGCACGCTCAGCGCCTTTGGCTACCAGATGCGATTTGATTTGGGCGACGGTTTTCCATTGCTGACCACCAAAAAACTGCATGTCAAGTCGATCATTCACGAACTGTTGTGGTTTCTCAGCGGCGATACCAACATCCGTTACCTGAAACAGCATGGCGTTTCGATCTGGGATGACTGGGCGGATGAAAACGGCGAATTAGGACCGGTGTACGGCAGCCAGTGGCGTTCGTGGACCGGCCGAGACGGTCGATCCGTCGATCAAATTTCCAACGTGATCGAACAGATCCGACTTGATCCGGATTCCCGCCGGTTGATCGTCAGTGCCTGGAACGTGACGGAGCTGCCCAAAATGAAACTGCCGCCCTGCCACGCGTTGTTCCAGTTTTACGTGGCTGACGGCCGCTTATCCTGTCAGCTGTACCAGCGGAGCGCCGACGTGTTTCTGGGTGTGCCGTTCAACATCGCTTCCTACGCCTTGTTAACGTGCATGGTGGCGGAGGTGACGGGATTGCAACCTGGTGAATTCATTCACACATTCGGGGACGTGCACCTGTATCGCAATCATCTGGATCAAGCCCGCGAGCAACTGGGGCGCCAGCCCCGACCGCTTCCGACACTGGAGATCAATCCGCACGTCCAATCGATCTTTGAATTCTGCTATTCCGATTTTCGGATCGTAAACTACGACCCCCACCCGCACATCAAGGCACCGGTTGCCGTATGATCGTTTCGCTAATGGTGGCGATGAGCGAGAATGGGGTGATCGGGCGCGATGGTGGCATGCCCTGGCATTTATCGGCCGACCTGCGGCGGTTCAAACGGCTCACGATGGGCCATCATTTGGTGATGGGGCGACGAACGTTTGAATCCATCGGGCGGCTGTTGCCCGGTCGCACCACCGTGATCATGACGCGACAATCCGGTTACCGGGTGCCGGGTGCCGTGGTGTGCGACAGTCTGTCCGCGGCGCTCGACGTTGCCAGCGCCGACTCGGAAGTTTTTGTGGTGGGCGGCGGGGAAATCTATCGACTGGCATTGCCTCTGGCCGGCAAGCTGTACGTGACCCGTGTGCATGCGACGATCGACGATGGCGATACGTACTTTCCCGACGTCGACTGGTCGCATTGGCGACGAACTGAATCGCAGTCGGGCCAATCAGACGATGCCAATCAATTCGACTACACGTTTGAAATTTATGAGCGAACCACTCCAACAACAGCTAATCGAACTGACGCAGCAACTGCTGGATAGTATTGCCCGCGGCGATTGGAAATCGTACGAAAAATTTTGCGACCCGACGTTGACGTGTTTCGAACCGGAGGCGCGCGGCCAGCTGGTCAGCGGCATGCAGTTTCACAAATATTATTTTGACAACTTGTCGTATTCGACCCCGGTCAACACCACCATGGCTTCCCCGCATGTGCGCTTGTTGGGCCCGGATGTTGCGGTGGTTAGCTATGTGCGCCTGCAACAAACGTTGAGCCCTGATGGATCCGCGTCCACCAGCCGCCATGAGGAAACGCGGATCTGGCGTCGTCAGGCGGATCGATGGATTCACGTGCATTTCCATCGATCTGCAATCGAAATGAAATAATGTCCGCTTTAATTCCGGGATGGGTACACGCCCGTCAGCGCGATGCACCAGTTGATCACCAAGAACGGCTGCATGTTGTTGACCGCCTGGCCGGCCCCGGTGTTGGCCACCGAAATGGCGTCGTTGGCCATCGTGGCGTCTTGGGCGCCGGTACCGTAAATCGTGGTGCCGGCGGCCAGCAAATTGCTCTCCGGTTTGGACGATGTCCCGTCTTCGGCCCGCGCGTGCAGGCTGGCGGTGTGATTATGGGCGGGCAGGTTGTTTACCGTCAGCGTGTTGGTTTCGGCACCTCCTTTTTGGCCGATCGGGCGCGGCGACAGACCGGGGCCGCTTCCCACGTGCAGCGCGGCGCGGCCCCGCAGATTTGTAATGGCGGATCCAAATCCCTAATCGACGTCCCATTAATTAAGACGTATCCTTATCCCGGTAGTGCCTTATTTTTGTGTTGTTATCAGCCGGAACGCGTTTGCGTCCGGTTTTGGTAAAAAAACCGTGGCCTAGCGCCCGGCGGCTTGATCGTTTCTTCGCGTGGCAACACATTGTTGAGGCACTACGCTTATCCCTAACATGACTTGCGTTTTCTTCACATGGCTGGCCCAAGGGTGCTCAACGGAGAATAGCGATGCATTCGAGGCGATTTTCACGGTGCGTGGTGGCGTGGGTCATTATTGTCGCCGTGGCACCGTTTGCGTTTTCACAACAAACCCGCGACGACATGGTGCGAAGCGATCGGCAAGCGTTGCTGAATGACGAATCTTGGTACTACGACGATCTGGAGGCGGGGTGGCAAGCCGCCCAAGCCGCCAGAAAGCCATTAATGGTTGTCTTACGTTGCATCCCGTGAGCGGCCTGCAAAGCTTTTGACGAACAGGTCGTTCGTCGCGAACACCAGTTAAAAGAATTATCGAAACACTTCGTTTGCGTACGGCTGGTCAAATGCAATCAACTGGACCTGACCTTATTTCAGTTCGATTACGACCTGACGTTTGCAGCGTTCTTTTTGAATCATGATCGAACGATTTATGCGCGGTACGGAACGCGGACATCATTGAAGGGCGCTGATTCCGATGTGTCCACCAAGGGTTTGGCGGAGACCATGAAATCAGTCTTGCAGTTACACCGCGATTATCCAGCCAACCGATCGTCATTGGCCGGTAAACAACCGCATGACATCCAACACAAGACGCCCGAATCGTTCGCGGCTTTGAAACACTATGCGCCGGAGCTGGATTACGCCGGGCAAGTAGCCAAAAGCTGTATTCATTGCCACCAAATTCGCGATGCCCAGCGCCGTGTCCACCGGGAAGCCGGCGGAGACATTCCGGCCAAATTGCTGTTCCCCTACCCTGCCCCCGATTCGATCGGGATCGAATTGGATCCGGAATCGCGCGCCAGGATACGTCGCGTGATCGCCGGATCTGTGGCGTCTCGCAGCGGGTTGAAACGGCACGATCAAATCGATCAGCTCAACGGCCAACCGATTGCTTCGACCGCGGACCTGCAATGGGTATTGCATCACGCCCGCGACGGCCAGCGATTGGTGTTCTCGATCATCCGCGACGGAAAGGCTGCCGAACTGACGTTGACGTTGCCCGACGGTTGGCGGAACCAATCCGATATTTCCTGGCGGCCCACCACCTGGGAACTGCGGCGCATGGCCACCGGCGGCATGGTGTTGGTGCCGCTTTCCCAGGCCGAAAAGCAACAAATGGGTATCCATTCGGGCATGGCCCTCCGCGTCCAACACGTCGGTCTTTACGGCGACCATGCGACGGCCCACCGGGCCGGAGTCAAAAAAGGAGATGTGCTGATCTCCTTTGACGGTCGCCAGGATTTAGCCACGGAGTCGTCCGTGATTCGCCATGCCATTAAGGCAAAGCGGCCCGGCGACGCGATCGCGCTGCGGCTGCTCCGCGGCGACCAGCCGCGGCAAGTCGTCATCCGCCTGCAATAAACTGCGCCGACGGCGTTACGCCCGCTCGGCGGGAAACGCCATTACTTCGGTAATCGATCGGGCACCGGTGGCTAACATCACCAGACGGTCAAATCCCAACGCGACACCACATCCACCAGGCAGACCGTGTTGCATGGCGGCCATTAATCGACTGCGACCGGGCAACGCTCGCCGGCCGTCCCGGATGCGCAGTTGGTTGACGCGCTTGATCCGCCCGGCGAGTTGCTGAGCATCTGTCAGTTCGTGGTAACCGTTGGCTAACTCAACACCCGCCACGAAAAGTTCGAATCTTTCCGCAACGTCAATGTCACCATCGCGGCGAGTTCGGGCAAGTGCCGCTTGCGATGCGGGCCAGTCGTACACTATGACGCTGTGAATTTCTCGCAATGCGGGCTCAATCCTGTCAACCATGATCCGATTCAACATGTGATCTTCATCGACAGACTGGTGCGGATTTGACTCGCCGGTCACCAGTTTGGCGTAACCGGCCTGCAACGCCTGCCGATCCAATGGATCGACCCCGGCCAACTGCTGGAACAGCTCGCGATAGGTGATGCGGCTGGCCGGCTGGCAACCAAGCGCATCGCGCGCGAATTCGTCCAACCGGTCCATGCCCTGTTCGTACGAATCGCCAACTCGATACCACTCGAGCATCGTAAACTCGAGATTGTGCTGTTCGCCTTGCTCGCCACCGCGAAACGCCGGGCCGATCTGATAAATCGCTTCGGCGCCGGCAGCCAGCAACCGTTTCATGGCGAATTCCGGAGACGTTTGCAACCAAAATGGTTGAGGCAGGCCGCCCACTGACAGCTCGACGGAAATCGGTTCGATAAACCGGTCGACGACGGTGTCGCGCGACAAGACAGGCGTGTGAACTTCGAAAAACCCGCGGCGGTCAAAAAATTTTCGGCATCGCCCCAATATTACAGCGCGCTGTTTTAGCGTGTCGATCGACGCGGACGGCAAAAAATCGTCGGATTGAGGAACGGTCAAGGGATGGACATCGCAAACGAATCAATATCGTTAACGATCTTTTCCCAGTCTCGATCGACTGTCAACGTATGGCCGGAACTGTCGAAGAATTTGAGCCGCTTGTCGGGCGAATTGATGCGCTCAAAGTACGACTCGGCGGCCTTCCAGTCCACCACCCGATCGTTTCGCGTCAGGATCATCAACACGGGAATCCGGATCTTCTCGGCATGCGGCTGAATTTGATCCATCAGGCCCAGCGTCTGGTTGACCAAGTTGCGAGTGGTAAACGGCGTTCGATAGTCCTGTTGCCGGGCCGCCGGATCGGCGGCGTCGCCAGCAAACGGTGACTCGTAAATGCGGCTGAAATACAAAACGAATCGCCCCACGGCGTGCCAGGCCCGCGTTGGCAACAACGGGCTGCGTCGATTGGAAACGTCGATCGCCGGTGCCAGCAAGACCAATCCATTCACCGAATCAGGTTGCGTGATCAGAACGCCGAGCGTCGCCGCCGCGCCCAGCGAATGGGCCACTACCAGCACACGATCAAATTGCAGCTTCAGTTGATGAATCTCCCTCCGCACGCGTTCCACCCATTGCTCGCGGGTACACCGGTGCATGGCGTCGACGCCAACACCAAACCCGGGCAACCGAACCGCCCGAATCGAGTAACCTCGGTCGGCCAGCGCTGGAGCCATATGCTGAAAAGCGCGCGGCGTGTCATTGAAACCGTGAACCAGCAACAAGACCGTGCGGCCACCCGCCACGGAAAATGACTGCGAGCCGACCTGCACTCCCTCGTCGTCACGTTCAATCTTCGATTCCCATTGGGCGACCCGGACATCAATGATGTACGAATACAGGAAATCACCGGCAATCCAAATCGCGATTACCGCCAGCGACGCAATGGCCAGCAATATTCGTCGTTTGCGTCGGGTCGAGCTGGGCATGATTGAATTTAGAAAACCCCGATGGAGGTCGCGGCTGCATCGCAAAAAAAACCGGTGGTGCGACCGGCATCGTTTCCGGGAAACAATTTGCCACCAACGGGCGCGCCGGCTACTTCATTTTAGTTCGCGTTAGCGGCGGTCCGATTGAAGTTTGGCGGCAGTCAACGTGTTTTCCAATAACATGGTGACGGTCAGCGGACCCACACCGCCCGGGACCGGTGTGATATGCCCTGCCACCTGGCGAACCGGTTCAAAATCGACGTCACCGACCAGTCCATCGTCGGTGCGGTTGATGCCGACATCGATCACCGCGGCGCCCGGTTGGACCATATCGGCTGTGACGAATCTGGGGCGGCCGATGGCGGCGACCAGAATATCCGCTTGCCGAGCCAACGCCGGCAAATCGGCAGTGCGGCTATGACAAAGCGTGACCGTGGCGTTGGCCATTTCGGGCCCCACAGGAGTTTCCTTGGCAGCCATCAGCATCGCCAGCGGTTTGCCCACGATATCGCTACGACCAATTAC
>JBFILF010000314.1:0-6684 GCA_041599835.1 Pirellulaceae bacterium | reverse complement strand
CATCCTCATCCAACTCGTCGACCTGCTCGTCTTCCCAATCGGCTTCGTCGTAACTGTCGTTGTTGACGCGGCGGCGATTCAGATCATCACGCGTTACCGTCCTGCGCTTCCCAGCCGGCTGCGATGCTACACGAGCATCACTTGTGGCGGGTATCAGACCGTCGATCCAATGCTTGATGCGGTCCCTCGCCGCAACCGGCAACAACAACCCCACAACTGAAAACACACTGCCCAAGGCAAATGCAATCACTCGCAAAAACACATATTCGGTCCACATGAACAGACCGATGATCAGCGCGCTGGCGGCAATGATGATCCCGCCGGCGCGGGCGAAATTCATTTCCAATAACCCGTCGCCTAGCGCACCCAGATAGCCTCCAGGTCCAATGACGGGGCCCAGTGACCATTCGGCGAACAACATGCTGGCCAGGGTGGTCAGACCCATCAGCGCCAGCAACCATCCGATAGTCTTGGACCATAACGACTGGATTGTCTGCCGTTGGATCAATGCAATGGCAACTGCCCCCAATCCCATCACTAGAAAAAATGCGCCGACGCCGAGCGTGGTGTACAGGATGTCCGCGGTCAGTGCGCCCCAATATCCGCACGCATTGCTGGGCTCCTCATTTTGCGGCCAGACGACGACATCCGGCTGGTAATACCGGTCGATCAACAGGCTGCTCGAGCTGACCGGGTCGGCTGCATCGTAGGTCAGCAGCGAAGCTGACAAGAATACAATGACCACCAGTAACACGAACGCAAATAAATCGTGTCGAGGATTTCGATTTTCCAGCATAGACAAACCCAGCGAACCGGGGCCGACAATTCGGGCGGTTATCGGCGGTACCGAGGGCGAGTCCTTGCCCACTTTTAGATCCTGGTGTATCCATGGATTCATCGGACACGGCAGTTGAAATCCGCAGGAATTTTGATGGCGCCGCCACGAACTTTACACGTTGCGCACGCAAGAGATTCATTGTCCAAAGCACGATGCGGATTTCCGGCAGGTAGTGCACAAACCGTTATCGTGAGCAACGCCAAGCGACCCCAAACCCGGGCTAATGTTGCAGCCGTGGCGCCCAGTTGACAATGGCTCGGTAAAGGGCGGTGCCACGATCGGTACGGTCTTTGCGAATAAGCCAGGCCGCAAACTCGCCGTCACAGGTCAAAGCCATCAGTTCGAAATGCTCGGCAAGGTTGGAAATCTCGATCGGCCGCCCGTATTTCAGAGCTGCAAATTGCGCCGAATCCAATTTAACCGACGGCATTTCCGGGAAAGCCTGGTGGGGCGGGATCAGGGCATCGAATTGCATCTGCTCCAGCGACTCCAACTCAATCGCGTCCCGCTCGGAAAACGGACCAATGGCCGTGCGACGTAATCGGCTCATCACACCGCCGCAACCCAGTGCCTCACCGATGTCCCGGGCGATCGATCGAATGTAGGTCCCGCTGCTACAGCAAATCGACAATTCCGCGAAAGGAAACTCGAAACTCCACAGGTCGATCGAATGAATCTCGACGGCGCGTTCCGCCAGTTCAATCTGGTGGCCTTGCCGAGCCAACTCATAAGCCCGGCGGCCGGCAATTTTTAAAGCGGAATAGGACGGTGGCCGCTGGGAAATTCGACCAACTTGCGCAGCAATTGCGGTTCGTAACGCTTCAACGGTAGGCTCGACGAACGGGTCCACATGTTCGACCGATCCCCAAATATCATCGGTATCACTGCGTACGCCGAATCGGAACTGGGTCCGGTAGTACTTGGGATATCGCTGTAGAAATTGAATCAACCGAGTGGCGGGGCCCACCGCCAGCAGCATGACGCCACTCGCCATCGGATCCAGGGTGCCGGCGTGTCCAATCTTTTTGACCCGCAGCGCCGATTGGCAACGGTTCACCAGCTGCCGTGACGTGAGATTTTCCGGTTTGCAAATATTCAGAATTCCGCAAGCCCTGGCGGTTGGGCCGTCAGCCGTTTTTTTTGAGTTTCTCGATTTCGCTTTTCGTTTGCTCAATCTCGGTTTCCAATGCTGCGACTTCGGATTCGTCGTCGGGTTGCAGTTTGGCACCTGCCAGTTGCTGTTGCAATTTTTCCAGTCGTTTTCTCAAAATTTCAAGTCGTTTTTTCGTTTTCTTATCCATCGGGCCACTCGTTCAATTGTCAGGGGACACTGTAATCTAACCCAAGTCAGGCAGGTTTTGCATGGACCAAAAAAAAGCGGTGCGAAATGTTCGCACCGCATTCGCGTCGACGTCGATAAATCGGGCCGGCTACTATCTGTTAACCGAGGTGGCAATGGACCCCGATGAGCCGACCGGAATGGTGGGCACCGCCTGGCCTTCAAAGTAATTCGCCGAGATCTGTTCTTGGTACATGGCCGGAACATTGTTGGGTTTGATTTTGGTCGAAGCGACGTCAAATGCGCCCATATGGCCATACCACTTGTGGACCGTTGCTCGCACGTTGCGCATCCGCTGGTCGACCGTGGGACCCGTTTGGTCTTCCATCACGTAGATCACGCGGTCACTGGCCGGCGAGTTTTGCATAATCCAGGCCACGCGAGCTTGGCCGGCCGAATTGAGTTGGTTGGTTTCCGGGTGAAAGTATTCGGCTGTCAACGTGTGGGCAACTTGCAAACCGGTGGACCATTGGGCATTCCACAACGCGTAGTAGGCTTCGCGATCCATGCAAGTGAACGGCAGGGGCCAGGCTGAGTTTCGTGCCGTTACCAGCTCGAATTCGGCTTTCAGCTTGTGATAATGGTCATTGAAATGGCCCGACAAATGACCACCTCCAACACCGGCTGCGCCACCCGCGCAGGTTCCTGGCCAGGCGCCACCACCACCGCAGCCTGAACAGCATTGTGCGTATGAAATTGTCGCACAGGCGACAAGCGCGACAAACGTCGCGGGAACAAGTAATCGGCTTTTTATCGTGAACATGGTCGGTCTCCGCGAATCCATTCATTTCGACAAGGCACACGCGCACCAAAAACCGCACGCGTGCAGTCTATATCGGCGCATTCGCCAGTTCACTCGCTTTCGTTTGCAGGCGAAAAATCAACAAATGCCTGCGAAAACGACTATTTTTGGAAAGCCGGAAGCATTTCGTTGACCATCGTGATTGCGGCAGGACCAACGAGTACAACGAATATGCCGGGAAAAATGAAAATGACGAGCGGAAAGATCAGTTTGACAGCAGTTTTGGCCGCCTTTTCCTCGGCGATCTGACGCCGTTGCGTCCGCATCGCGTCGCTTTGCACGCGCAGTGCCTTGGCGATACTCGAACCGAATTTATCGGTCTGAATAATTACCGAAGCCAGTGTTTTCAGATCCTCCACCCCGTTTCGGGCCCCCAGTTCGCGAAAGACGTCTTCGCGGGTCCGACCCATTTGGATCTGCATATTGCAGATGCCAAACTCATGAGCTAGCACCGGGCTGGTGGCGACCATTTCATCGGCCACCTTTCGCATGGCCTGGTCCAGACCCAGTCCCGCCTCCACGCACACCACGAGCAAGTCGAGCGCGTCGGGCAAGCCGAGAAATATTTTGGACTGTCGTCCCTTGGCTTTGAAGCTGAGGATGATGTCCGGTGCAAAGAAAAACACGCCGGCGACCATGGCAGTCCGCAACAGGGCCGTTGTGGTAAAACCGGAGAGCACGACCGAGACGCCTCCGCCAAGGAAGACGCCGATGGCCGCGCTGATGAATTTCAGTCCCAGGAAGATGATCACGGCTTCTTCGCTGCGGTAGCCGGCAAAATTCAGTTTTTCGCGAATTTTGCTTTGTTCTTCCTCCGTTTTGGGTTGCAGCGGCTTGGCCAAGGTCGGGCTGGCTTTTTCCAGCATCTTGGTCAAGCTGTCTTTGGTCGTTCCCTGTTTGGGATCGTTAATTTCGCGACCGGCCCGCATCCGCTCGAGGCGTTCTTCGGTCCGTGTTTTCTTGAAGAAAAATGTATCCGCCAGAACCCACATCAGCGCAGCCACTGCGGCAAAGGCCGCAAAGGGCAGGATCGTCACGAAATCAAGTTCTGCAAGTAATTGAGGGAACACGGCTAAACCTTAATCGTAATAATCTTTTTGATTGCGAGGGCACCAAGGATCTGCATGATGATGCCGAACATCAGCATCTTCTGGCCCAGGGGCTCGTTGAACAGCATCATCACGTAGTCGTAGTTGAGTTTCAGCATGACCAAGAACAGCGCCGGAGGCAGAGCCAACAGCACGATTCCCGACAAACGGCCTTCGCCGGTGAGTGCTTGGATTTGACCCCAGATTTTGAATCGTTCGCGAATCAAGCCGCTGATTTTGTCCAGGATTTCTGCCAGGTCACCGCCCGTCTGCCGTTGCAGAATCACGGCGGTGGCGAAAAACCTCAAATCGACATTGGGCACTCGGTTGGTCATTTCGCGGATCGATTGCTCGACCGACATGCCGAGGTTTTGTTGCTCAAAACACTTCATGAATTCCGGTCCCAACGGTTCGGACATCTGCTGACCGACCAGTTGAATACCGGCGGGCAAACTATATCCGGACCGCAAGGCGCGGGACATGACATCCATCGCGTCGGCCAGTTGAGATGAAAACACCTTGAGCCGGCGTTTCCGTTTGAACATCAGCCACAATACGGGCAACACGGCAAAGGCGATGAAAATGGCCGGCGCGACGTACTTCAGTGGTGACAGTACCACGTAGATCATTGTGGCACCGACGCCCAGGCCCACACTGATCCCAAAGAATTTCGACACGCTCATTTGCACGCCGGCCTGGTCGATCAGCCGTGAAAAATTCATGACGCGCGACAGCGTCGACTCGATCAGATTCGGCATTTCTTCCAGAGGCTTGGCCAACACCGACGTGGCCGCAACCTTGGGGTTTTGACCGCCACGGCCGCGATTGCTGGTCAAACTAGCGAGCCGGCCTTCCACGTGCCCGGTTTGCTGGCGGGAGCGCAAGATCAAGGCCACGCCGCCGGCCAGACTGGCAAAGCAAACGAACAACGAAAGGAATACGATTAGTTGAAAACTCATAACTTAGCTCGTGTCTACTTTGTGGCGCCCGCTGTTAAAGAGCCCGATTGATTCGCTTTTCTGACTCAACAGGCTAGTCGACCATCATCACGCGTTCCTGGAAGATGCTGGCCGGCAACTTGACGCCGGCTTGCTGCAATCGATCCAGACACTTTGGTCGAACACCCGTGCAAACAAACCGTCCAGTGGCCCGTCCGTTTTCATCGATTCCATCCTGGATGAATCGAAAGATGTCTTGCATCACGATTACGTCATTTTCCATGCCGACGATTTCGGTAATATGAGTGACTTTACGCGGCCCGCCCTGCAATCGATTGGCCTGGATGATCAGGTCGATGGCGCTGGAAATCTGCGTCCGCATGGCTTTCATCGGCAGCTCGAAACCGGCCATCAGAATCATCGTCTCGAGACGTCCGATACAGTCGCGCGGTGAGTTGGCGTGCGTGGTCGTTAACGAACCCTCGTGACCGGTATTCATGGCTTGCAACATGTCTAGTGCTTCGGCACCACGGCATTCGCCAATGATGATTCGCTCCGGACGCATACGCAGACAGTTTTTTACCAGGTCCGTGGCGTTGACTTCCCCCTTGCCTTCGATGTTGGGGGGGCGTGTTTCCAAACGCACCACGTGATCCTGTTGCAGCTGCAATTCCGCCGCGTCTTCGATGGTGACGATACGGTCGGCGTTGGGAATGAAACTGGACAGGGTGTTGAGCAAAGTGGTTTTACCGGAACCGGTACCACCGGAGATCACGATGTTGAGTCGGGCCTTCATGGCCCCTTCCATCAGCATCACCATTTCCGGCGTGAACGCTTTGAAGTTCAGCAAGTCTTCGAGTTTCAGCGGATTCGAACCAAAACGCCGAATCGACATAGCGGCCCCGTCCAGCGCCAACGGGGGAATGATCGCGTTAACACGAGAACCGTCTTCCAAACGGGCGTCGACCATCGGACACGTTTCATCGACGCGACGACCCACCTTGGAAACGATTCGATCGATGATTTGCAACAAATGGCTGTTGTCGCGGAATTCGACATTGGTCCGTTCCATTTTTCCGCGGCGTTCGACATAAATATTTTTGGGACCGTTGATCAAAATATCGCTGATCGTCGGGTCCTTCAGCAGCATTTCGAGGGGGCCCAAGCCAAACGTTTCGTCGAGGACCTCCTCCACCAGCCGATCGCGCTCCGAGCGGTTGAGCAGCGTGTTTTCGGCGTCGCACAGGTGTTCGACCACCATGCGAATCTCTTTGCGCAGAACATCGCCTTCGAGTTCACTGATCCGATTCAGGTCCAGCTTGCCGATCAGCCGCTGGTGAATCCGCTGTTTCAATTCGTCAAATTCAGCTTGCGAATTCTTCGATGAAATTGTGCCGGATTGGGGTTTTGTCATGGGTTGGGATTCCGGGAACTTCGTTGCTTGGGTTCACGCTGTAGAATGACGCAACAAAATATAGCCCCCTGTTATTACGATGCCGGAAACCCGCAGAATTTCACGAGTGATCAGCCAGGACTCACACCGCATAATCGGATTCATCGATACGATCCGGGCTTTAACGTTTTTCTGAAAATTCAATTTTGCGCCTGGTCGGTTTTTTTCGCCGGTCGGTTGTTCCGGTTGTGAAGTTGGCCGCGAATCGAATGCTTGTGCGGCAGAT
>JBFILF010000313.1:0-6729 GCA_041599835.1 Pirellulaceae bacterium | reverse complement strand
CTGTTCGACCGATTGGTGGCCCTGGTGGCAGCGCCGCCGGAATCCCTGTCGAAGCGGATGCGCGCAATGGAATCGAGTTTGACCGGCGATTCACGGCTGCAACTGACTGTCGATAGCGGGCAACTGGCCCAAGCGGTCAAATCACATCCGCATGTCACCGATGCACGATTGTGGCACGTGCCATATTCGACTCATGAGTATCGGGAACAGCTTGCCCAGGGGATGATCACGGCCCAGTTCGACGCCGATGTGTTCGACAAAGTCAGCTGGGTGGCCACCGAAGAAAGTTACGTCGACAACTTCGTGGCGTTTCGGGGCGCCAAGAATCTGTATCTCCGCGGCATTTTTGAGACCGATCGAACCGTCGCGCAAAACAATTGCATTTACCAGTTTTTCAATTTCATGTATTCGGATGAAGACATCGCGATCATCGAAAAAGATGTGATGCTGCAAGATTCGTTGGGGATCTACCGGCCCGCCAACCAACCGTTTAACGACTGGAATCGGAGCTTGTTGATCATGAAGGGCCAGATGCATTTGATTCGTGCTGATGCGGCCTTTTTCCTGGCCCTGTGCCACTACGAAAACGGCTACCCATCGACGGCGATCAAGTGGTTGGAACAGCTACCGATTTACGATGATCAAGGCCGCTGGACGGTGTATTCGGATTATCATTCGGCCCGCGCGTACGAAGCAATCCACCAATTTGAAACGGCTGCCGCTTTTTACGCCGACGACCAATCGCCAGGGCGTCACGGCAGTCTCATCAGAAAAAGGTGGGCCGAATCATTGGCATCGATCGGCGACACGTCGCGGCCCTAGACCGTAGTGGCGCTGGGTTCGCGACGATCAAACTAGGGCCCAATGGATGCAGGTTTCCGACCGGGGGGCGACTCGCCGGCGTTCGGTACTGCGACCGTTACTTCCAGGGAAATGCCTGGCCCGTCAGCCTTTCGTACGCTTCGATGTACTTTTGTCGCGTCCGGTCCACGATATCGGGGGGCAACGCGGGCGGTTCGCTGTTTTTGTCCCAGTCGGTCGTTTCCAGGTACTCCCTCACGAATTGTTTGTCAAATGACCGCTGGTTTCGTCCCGGTTCGTATTCGTCACCCGGCCAATACCGCGAACTGTCAGGAGTGAGCACTTCATCAATCAGCGTCAACTGGCCATCGTGCCACCCCCATTCAAATTTAGTGTCGGCCAAGATCAATCCGCGTTCGTGGGCATACTGCGCGCCCGTTTGGTAAATGTCGATGCTTTTGGTTTTTAACGTCTCGGCCGTATCGCGACCGACGATCTCGACCATTTGGTCCAATGAGATGTTTTCGTCATGCCCGCTGTCGGCCTTGGTCGCTGGGGTAAATATGGGATTTTCGAATTGGGCGCAATTTGGCAAACCGGGTGGCAATTCAATGCCGCAGACCTGTCCGGTTCGCTGGTAGTCTTTCCAGCCGGATCCAACCAGGTAGCCGCGAACGACGCACTCGACGGGCACAACTTCGCATTTTTTCACGACCATACTCCGTCCCTCCAGCCACTCCTTGGAAAGGCCTTGGGGAATGACAATATGATCGAGCTGGGTAGTCAGGAGATGATGAGGGACATCCAAAAAGTCAAACCAGAACTCGCTTATCAAGTTCAATACCCGCCCCTTGTCGGGGATTTCCGTCGGCAAGATCCAATCAAATGCGCTGATGCGATCGGAGGCGACCATTAGAAATTGATCGCCAAGGTCGTAAACATCCCGAACTTTGCCTTGCCGTACCAGAGTCGCCGACATTTCAATTCCCTTTTTGAGTTAATATGGTGTTCAAACAGCGTTTTTTTTACGATTCTCTGACGGGATCGGAGTTTATGGTAAAGTTGAACAAATAGAAAGTGGCGACGGCCCCTTGTCGCTTGTGGCGCGCCACGTATTGACGTCTGTTACGTTTGTTATGGCCGACGGGGCGTCAATTGACTGGGATAAAACGCATGGGATTTTATCGGTTCGCGATTCCCGACAGTGACCGGTTCAGTCCCGAATCGTTGTTATCGTCTCAAATTGTTGGCCTGGAAGGAATTCCTTGGCCTTGCAAAACCTCGATCGAAACCGGCCATTTGGTGATCTTCCGCAATACGGACGTGTCCGGGCGGTTGCTGGTCCCCTTTCAAACGGACAGCTTTGGGGACATCAGCCTCACCTCAGGCACGCTTCCCCAAAAGGAGGAGCCGTATGAGTTGGAACTGGAAGTGGCACGCGGCTCGCTTAGTCGACTGCGAAACCAAGTCTCGATTTGGCACGAAGGTGGTTTGGAAATTAGCAGGGACTTCCATACCCGCCTGACGGAGCTAACCCAAAAGTTTACTGAGGCACTTTTCCAGCACAATGCCACCGGACCCGGCCGGACCGCGCGGTGCATCGACGTTATCGAGCGGGCGCTCGAGATGATGTTCGAGATCACGGACGAGTATTCCCGACAGGTGACCAACATTCGGCGGGACCAAAACCAACGGTTGGGCTTGATCTTTGGTGCGGTGGGCAACGCGGACGCGCCTATTGAGGTGAAATCAAAACAGGAAACAACGCCAGTCAGCTTGGACTTGCCTCAAGTTCAGCAGACGGTTCAGCCAACGCGACTGGCCGACCGGCCCGCAAGCCAACCGTTCGACCTGGATTCACTGGAACCGGTTATCGGTTGGTTGGGGCAGGGCACCGATTTGCGAGTTTTGGGTCCGCTGTTGGATCTTGGCCAGGCAAATCTGCCGCCCTGGCTGGAGGCGGAATCAACGTTTGAGTCGCGATTGCGGGTGATCACCGCATACTGCCGCCAACTTGGAAAACAGTATTCCGGCCGCATTAAATCGGTGCATGTGGTGGCCGGCCTGAACGGCGTGGGCCACGTGAATTTTTCTTATCCGCAACAGTTGCAAGTGACTCTAGATATGCTTGAGGCATTGGATCAGTCCCTGCAAAATTCCGCATTGATTGTCAGCTTTGATCAACCCTGGGGCGAGCGTTTGTCGATGGCCTCTGGGGGCGTGCCCGCCATGGAAATCGCCGATTCGCTGTTGCGTTACGGTGCGCGATTGTCGGCGTTTGGCTTGGAGTTTAACCTGGCTTATTGGCCGCACGGAACGATGCTTCGCGACCCTTTACAATGGGTCGATCTGATCGATCGATGGTCACAGTTTGGTTTGCCGCTGGCAGTCTATTTTTCGGCGCCAACCGGTGCCGCCGCCGCCCAGCGGCAGCCGACTCGGTTTTACCAAACCATTTGTGGCGCGCCAGATCCTCAACGCTTCTCGCAATATTTGTCAACGACATTGCGATTAATGGCCAATCGGCCCACCGTCAGCCTTTTGGCCTGGCAATATCTTACGGACCACAGCAACGAACGGTTTCCACTGGCCGGGTTGCTGGATGCCGACGATGTCCCCAAACCGGTGGCTTCTTGGTACCTGCAGTTGTGCGAAGAATTAAGTCAGCTGGAAATTGACACCATCGACGACCAGGCGAATGCCAGCTGACGCGAGTGAAGTCCGGTTAGGCTCGACGGGCCACGCACACCATGCAAATGTCGTCGTACTGCTTTTCTCCCTCCATATGCTGCCGCACCCGGCGAATTAGCGAATCACCAAATTCCTCCGCCGATTTCCAATCGCCCTTGGCCAGGTGATTAATGACCTCCTGGTTGCCAAACAATTCACCTTGGGCATTTTGCGTTTCGTTGATCCCGTCGGTGTAGATCGCCACGATATCGTCGCGCTGTACGTCAATCCGAAATTCCTCGTATTCGGTGTCCGCGGCAATTCCTACGGGCAAACCGGATTGCTCGATACTGAGCGCCTGGGTTGTACCGTCGGCGCGACGCAGGACTGGCGGCATATGCCCTGCATTGACAATGGCCATTTGATGTGTGTTGGTGTCTAACAACGCCAGCAAAATGGTGATGAAGCGATCCAGGTTTAATCCGCTAATCGCCCGATTGATCTGGTTCATGGAGGCAGCAGCGGTGTCATTGGAGGCCAGGGCAAACCGCGCCTCGGCGGACAATTTCGCCATCAACAAGGCAGCTGCAATTCCATGCCCCACCACATCGCCGACTAGAATTGCCATGCGATGGTTGCCCAATTGGATGTAGTCAAAATAATCGCCTCCGACCTGATCCGCCGGTCGGTAGTAATCCCACAACTCGTAGTTGTCCAGTTGGGGCGGATCGATGGGCAATAATCGATGCTGGATTTCATTGGCCAGTTCCAGGTCACGACGAAATTCCTGTTGTCGCAATGCGACTTCGTGCAATTTAGCGTTATTGATGGAAATCCCGGCTTGCAGGGCGATGGTGGCCAACACGTCAAGGTCTTCCGGCTGAAAACCTACGGTACGGCTTAGCGTATCCAGCTGAATCACACCATTAGTTTTTCCCTCGGAATCAAACAGCGGGGCGCACATCATCGAGCGGATCCGAAAATCGGATATGCTCTGGCTCAAGTCAAACCGTTCATCGGTCGCCGCATCGGTACTGATGATTGCCTGTTTGTTTTCCAATACGTGCCGCACGATGGTGCGGCTGATGCGAATTGTACTTTCCTCATCTTCCCGGCGAAGTTTCATGGCCAACGGCTTGAGATTGCCGTCAGCATCGGCCATCACAATAAACCCGCGGTCGGCTTGGCTGAATAACTCGAACAGGCAATCCAGCACCTGCGGCAGCACCTTTTCCAGTTCAATCGTCTTGCCCAGCGCCTGGGTAACTTCGATCAGGGCTTTGAGCTTGGCCTCGGCGCTGGCTATCGGGTGTTTTTCCAGGTGATGACTCGATACGTCCAACTGGGACATGATCGATGAAATGTCACTCCCTGTGTTTTCTTCCAACAAAATCGAGTTGGACAGGTCGCCCACCGGTTCTTCTTGGGTTTTTGCCGTCGGCACCGTGGCCAATGGCTGTTCCAGCTGAAAGGTGAATACGGTATCGCAAATTTGAATCTGGTCGCCGTTAAGCAAGTGCGTGGCCTCATGAATCATTCGTCGATTCAAGTACGTGCCGTTGCGGCTCTTTAGATCTTCAAGCAAATATTTTCCGTTCTGCTTTACGATCTGGGCATGCCGGCGGCTCACGGCGGCTTCGTCGATCACCACGGCGCATTCGGGATGGCGGCCGATCACCGTACAGTCTTCGGCCAGATTGATGTTTTGCGAAACACCGTCTTTGTTTTGAGTAATCAGGAAGGGCATTGGGAGAGGCGCCGCACAAGAAATCCAAACCGTCTCTCACGATTTTAACGTACGTGAAATGTGACGGTCAACGTTCAAGCCGCAGGCAACCACTCGGCGCGGCAAGATACGGGTGGCCTCGGCCACTTTTGCCACGCAATGGCCCTGTCAATGACAGAGCGTGGATGATCCCAATCATGGTTCAGGGAGTGATCGACCAAAACGCGTGGTCGATGCGAACCCGGAATGGCAGGTACAGATTAGCTGTACGAGCGACCCAAAACGGAAAACTGTTCTGGTACCGAATGCGAGCTCGCACTGCGCCCGTGCCGGGATCGACGAACCGCGACAAGTCGCCCGCCGCCGCCGCCAATACGCAGGTGTCGGTGGCCGCCGAATGCCGGTTGTCAATCAATTCGTATTGCATCGTTTGAAAATTGAACAGCTGCATCCGTTGGTCAATCGTGCCTACAAAGTTTTGCACCCGCGACTCTAAATGGAACGCCATTCCCGTGGGAGTGAGCGTTGGCGACATGCCGTCGAAAACGACATCCAACTGGTATCGGCTGACCGTGAACTGCGGGTCCAACACCAGGTAACCGTCGTCGCTGACGAGCACTTCGGGCAAGCCGCCTGAATTGACGCTGCCGATTTCCAAAGAAAATGCACTGGGCAAGAATGGTTTGGGCGTGTTGGCGGTGAACCCCGAGTGTTGAACGGACGCCGCGGCCGCCGGCATCGTTCCGTCCCATTGCAGCGCGGCGTTGATGTCGACGTTGATCAAAGACGTGGGGTCGTTGTCCAGGTTGTAGCTGGTGCTGGCGAGGATGCTGGACGTAATCCGCGGACCGACCCCCACCTCGCGCAATTCGTGGCGATCGGCGTCGTAACCGACGCGATACGAATTGCCGGCGTCACCCGTCATGTCCACGCAAATGTCGCTGCCGACAACGTGCGTCCACGCCGAATTGGTGGCGAACGGGTCGATATCGTAGTCAAAGAAATTGAACAGCGCGTAATCCGATCCGGCCGTCCCGCCAAAATTCGTGATGTCCACGTCAAATGACAACTGCGCCGCGCCGCAACTGGACTCCGAAATCGTGTGCGTGATGACCACTTGGTACAGCAGGACCGGCTGCAGCACACCGCCGAAGAGTTGCCAGGTCGAGACCGCTTGATCGGCATTGTTGACGGTGCCCAGAAACACCACCCGGCCGCTGGTCGACCCATCCAGGCTGAGAACCACCGTCTCGCTGCCCAGCCCGGAATCGTCGACGTAGCGGAACAGCCAATGGTCCTCGAACAACACGTTGCCGGTATTGGCGTCCCCAAATGAGGCCGTTTGCGGCGAAGCCGGGTCAAATGTGTAAAATGCACTGCCGCTGGAAATGTTGACCTGGGCATGAGCAATAGGCAGGCTGGTCAACCAAAGCCCGGCCACAGCGACTGACGCCGCCACCTTGAATCTCATCATCTCGCGTCCCCCTACCGAAGCGATCACTAATCGGTATACCGATAAAGACAAATACTGG
>JBFILF010000312.1:0-6758 GCA_041599835.1 Pirellulaceae bacterium | reverse complement strand
GCGTGTCCAGTGTGAATACCTCCAGGGCAATTTTTTTACGCGCTCGTTCGTCGTCGAATTCGTAACACCATTGGTCTGGTGGAATACCTTCTTTTTCACTGAGCCAATTGCAGTAATGGGCGGCCCGATGCCAGGATACGTCAATAGCTGGACATTGACTGGACAAAGGCTGACCGTCGGTGTATTCGAGAAACCCGCGTTGCATGATCTCATGCTCCGGCCAGTAATCCTGAAATTGGGCCAGTGTCACTTCGGTCGTGGATACTTCGAAATCGTAATGAATCGTGACGGGCCTCTCATAGCTAATCGCAAATTCTCCCGGAGCCTTGACGCGGACCATGGTGTGACCATGGGGACTGATCCGCCACTGCCGCGACGATTGAATGGATTCATCGACCCATTCGGCTTTTAAGTTCTGCACCAAGTCATCGCGATTCATTTTTTTCAACAGCCACTCGGCGGCGCTGTGCACTTGCGGATCAGCATCATCAACGAAGACATTCCGAATCGGTTCCAGCCAGTGGCTTTGGACCCGCGCCTCGACAGATAAATATTGGCCCAGCGCCAGGATGAGGGCGGCGCGAATCGACGGTCGGTCGGCAAGTTGAATTTGGCCGATCAGCCATTCCGAATCCACATCGAACTCGGCAAATTTCTCGATCAAATGGCTGCGAACCGTGCGGTCTCGGTCGCCAGCCAACAAGGGCAACACCAGGTCGCCTTGCCCGAGCGCCACCAATGCCGCGCCCGCGTTGGATTGTCGGCGGGCCAGCATCACCAGCTCGGCATCCGTTTTGGCCGCGGCCGGGTCGCTTTCGCGCAAGGCGATCCTCAGGGATTCCATTTCATTATCGATATCGTCACCGGCATAGATGCGGAATAACCGGACCATGGTCTTAGCATTGGGCCGGCCATCCACCAGAAACGTGGAAAAAGCCCGAATCAAATTGTCCCCGACCGGCTGCAACAGTTGCGTCCAACCTGTCACCAGCAGATCTTGGTCGAGCAGCGACTCGGCAATGTTTTGACGGTAATCTTGCCAACGCGGGTCGCCAGGAATCCACTGTGCCAGGGCCGCCGCCGATCGCAAGCGAACGTTTTGGGACGTCCCCTCGTCACGAATGTTGGCCCATGCCGGTTCAACGTAAGGCTGGTGCTGGCCGGTCAGCGCCGCGGCGATCACTTCAATCTCCTCCGGCGTGGACGAATACGCAGTGATTCGCTGGAACAGGTAATCGCGGTTTTCCGGCAATTCGGTTCTTGCCAATCGCAAATGCAGTTCTTTGCGCGGATCATCGCCGGCATCGGCGCGGTCCAGCCGGGCGTTAACCCAACGCCGAAAACGTTTCATATCCTTAATGATTTGCGGGGCGTTTTCCGTTTTGGACGTCATCAACGCGCTCACCAGATTGGCGGCGCGATAATGATTGACGCCCTCGCGGGCAATGAATCCGGCCACGGTCCCCACGACGAGCAATACCAGGAATCGCAAGCCATAAAAACGATCCGCCACGCGCATCATCTTTCGCTCTTCGGCTGACCAATTGGACGGCCGCGTCATCGCGCGAATATTCACGTATTCCGTCACCGGTGGCAAGAATCGATTTTCACGGCTGGAGGTCCACGTCGCGCAGCGCTCATCCAGCTTCAAGCGAGCCCTGCCCCGCATGGTTTGGCGTTGTTTCTGATGGAGCCAGGTGCGGAGCGAACCGACTAAAAAGTCGTGCGTCAGTTGATAGAACGTGCGGCTCGATCCGCTTTGCAAATCCAAGTCGCTGCTAATACCCTCGGGATCGGTGGGCGTTATCAACCGCAACTCGTTGTCGAGAATCCGCAACAGGTTTTGAAAGGCGTTGGGTCGATTGGCGTAACCCGACAAATGCATCAATTCCTGATAGGGCCGCATGTTGCCGCGGATCGCCACGCCGCGGCCTGGCAACAGCGCGCCCAATACCGATCGCGCTGCCGCTTCGTGCAACCGAATCTCCGGACGAGCCGTCTTGGCGGAAAATGTCTCTTCCAGAAACGTCACGCCCACGCCGGCCGCTCCCCCCAGTTTTCTCAGCAATGCCGGCGTCCAGGGCTTGTCCTTGAACATCTCGGCAAACAGTGCCAATCGTACACAGACAATCTTGTTGTCTTCGGCTAATTCGTCGACGGCCAGCTGGACAAATTCCTCCTGTTGCTTGTTGAGGCCGCTTTCCGGCAGCGCGTCATACGCGCGGCCAAATTTGCGCAACACACTGCGGGCGTGCGGCTTGTCGAACAGATCCAGTAGCGCGGCGTTTTTACCTTCCACCAACTCAATTTCCAGCGCCTTGAGGAACCGACTGGTGGCCAGCCAGAAATCATCACGCACCAGCAACAGGCATTGCACGCGATCGCCGTCACAATGCCGCAGCGCTTCGACCAGCTGGGCGTTTTCAAACGTCGACCGGTTGTGCAGCCACTGCTCAAACTGGTCAATCACCACGACGACGCGTTGACCGCCACCGGTCCAGTAACCTTCACGAAGTGAATCAAACACTTGTGGCAACGCCATCTCGGTGGGAATTTCCGGCAACTTTTGCCGCAACGCTTTGACCATCCGTACTTCGGTGTCCGCGGCGGTCGCCTCAACGTAAACGCTGGTGATGAAGGGAGACAGGCGCGGCAGCAGGCCAGCTTTGATAAACGACGATTTGCCGCAACCACTGGGACCGTAAATTAACCCCACCTGTAATGGATCGTGGTCGTTGGATTCCTCAATCCGCCGTTTCCAGAAGCGAATGCTGTCGGGAAATCCCTCTCGATCGCGCGGTCCCGGCAACAAGCTAATGAAGAAATCGGAGTCGTCGGCGTCAAATGAGCGCAACCCTTTGGGCACCACGATGAACACGGTTTCGGAAACTGAATCACCGGAAAATCTGCTGGATTCCTGCAACCAATGTCGCAGATCGTCGGCCAGGTCCGTGGCCGCCCGGTACCGCTCCGTCAGCGGTTTGGCCAGGCATTTCAAGCAAATTCGCTCCAATTCATTGGGTATTTGCGGATTGATTTGCCGCGGCGGTTTCGCTTCGCGGTGTTTGATTTCGTCGTACAACTCTGACTGGGTCTCACCGGAAAACGGTCGCTGGCCAGTCAGCATTTCGTACAGCATCACGCCCAGGCTCCAAATGTCGGACCGGCCATCCAGGCGATGGGTTTCCCCCCGTACCAACTCGGGCGACATGTAGCCGGGAGTGCCCGAACGATCGCCCCGTTGCCGACGCTGAAAACTTTCATGCACCGCTAGACCGAAATCCGCCACGTGCGGTTTGCCCACCGAATCGATCAGAATATTGGCTGGTTTCAAATCGCGGTGAATAAACCCTTTGCGGTGCGCAACCGCCGTGGCCTCGGCGATTTCGATCATCAACTCGGCCACGCGCTGCATGCTGGGCCGCCTGGCTTTTAGCTCGGCGTGCAAGTCGCTGCCTTCAATAAACTGCTGGACAATGCAGATAAAATCATCTTGCCATTTCACGTCGTACACGTTGACAATTCCTGGATGTTCCAGGGCTGCCGCCGTTTTTGCCTCGCGGACCAATTGCTGCATTTCGTCGTCGCTGCGAAAACGATTCTTGCGGGCAAATTTAAGTGCCACATGGCGATCGAGTTCTTCATCGTGTGCCAGGCACACCACGCCGAAAGCGCCCGTCCCCAAGACCCGCAGCACCTTGTACCGGTCAACCTGGCTGGGCACCACATCCAGCTCTTGGGCCATTTGAAACCCGGTCGATTCGTCGCGCTGCGTGGCCTCCAGGTTGTCCGTCACCGAAAAGTCAAAATCTTGGGCGAAAGCCTTGTCGATGTTATTCCGCTGATTGGGAAACCGTTCGATAAACTCCCGGATATCCAATTCCTCGCCAGCCGAAGCGCGTAAGTAAACCTCCAGGGCGATCATGACTTCATAGGCCGTCTGGGGATCGAGGCCCGACGTCTCCGCCGCCTGTTCCACAAATCCTTCGATGCGGACCGCTTGATCGGCCATCCACGCGGTCACGAATTGTTTCCCCAGCTGTTCCAGGTTGGGGCTGACTCGGTCGGCCAGCGAACGAAACGTGCTGTCAATTCTCGTGCTGTCGGAATCGTCAGTCATGGAGCTCAAGCGTTCATACTCTTCCACAGGATGTTGGTCCCCGGCACGGGCGGCGAATGGTTGTGCTGGGGATCGTCAACCACTTGTCCCTTCATCCGGCCACGTTACCAGTTATTCGGGCAGCTTGCCCGCCGTTTGGCCACAGTGCTTGTCGGGTTGGTGCTTGTCATGGATTTGCGGAACCGCCAACCGTCACGGGACGACTCCAATCAATCTGAGCCAATCCGCGCATCGACTGTTCGGCGAAAAAATAGTTCAAGTGGTGACAGGAAACGGTTTCTCGCCCAGGTGGCGGGACTCGCTGACTGGCGATGCCGCGGATACTGCCCACGCTCGCCATCATGTCGTTTGGCTGGTCTCCAAACAGTTTATTCCACCAGCCGGATGTCCCGATCTTCATCAACAATTTTTGAAAACGGCCGTCGGCGCTTTCCTCATAATCGCTTACGTCGCCCGCCAATATGGTGTAGGGCACTTTCGGATCGTCGCTGGCATTGAGGCGGTGCATGAAATCGGAATTGGGGCTCATTTGTTCCAGCGTCGGAGTCAACATTTTGGATTTCAACAGGCCGGCCAACAGCGCTGCGCCCATGGGCGCCAGGGCAGGCATGAATTTGAGGCTGGCAGTGACCAGGGCCATGGCAACGTTGCGGGCCAGCCCCACATTGCCCAGCGGTGTTCCTTCGTTGGGCGTGCCACACATGACGAGGTGGCCGATCAACGGTTCGCCGCCGCCCTGCTCAATCAACCAGCGCGCCACTAACCCGCCCATACCGTGTGCCAACACCGTTATTTGCTGGCCAGCGGATGGCTCGATGCCGATTTGCTTCAGCTGGTTTTTGAGTGTCTCGGCCGTCTTGTCGAGCGGCGTGTTGAAACACTCGTAGTCGTAACCGAGCACCAGGTCGAATTGATCCGTAATTTTTTGACCCGAGTCGTTTTCGATCAGGTCGATGCCGCGGGCCATATGCGCGCTGTCGCCCATCAATCCGGGCAACAGGATCAGAATGTGGTTGGCGGACGAGGCGGCTTCGGTCACACCGCTGGCGATTTGGCGCGGCGGCTGGTCATCGTCAAATTGAAATCGCAACAGCTGATTCACATGTTCGCGGCGAAAAATGACTTTAAACAAATACAGTTTGAGCGATTTTCCAATTCCGCGTTGGCGGCCATTGGTATCCGGCACCTGGTCGATGGAAATTTGCGTGACGCCGGCGTCATCTTGAAATGCGTCGCCGGCCAGGCACAAGTGGTCACCGTCAAAGCTCAGTGGCAGAACATATTGATCGTCCTCCAACTCGGTGGTCAACTCGATGTGCAACGGCTCCTCCGCCAGGCGGTCGGCATTGGCAATCTGGTTCAGCTCAAGCACATTGACCGATTGACCCCGCTCGGTGGCCAGTGGCAACAATTCGAATCCGTACTCGCCCAGTTCGCTGCAAAAATTATTTTCGTCGGAGGCGCCGCGCGAAGCTTGTGAGGCCGCGGTCAGTCCGGCCGCGGCGGTGACCGCCGAATGAGCCTTGATTTTCAGTTGACCGCCGGCCAGCGTCACGTCGCGGTCGCTGACCTGGGCCGATTGCCGGACCAGCTTGATCGTCGTCAGTTTGGTGAACCAGGTGATTTCCGGAACTTTGTTGCGCAGCTGCAAGCCGCGATGCCCAGAAACAGCCGCCGGATCCACGATCTCGCCAATCGTCAATGGCGGTTGTGTCATCATGAAATCGTCGATGTTTTCGGCACTGACAATCAGCAAAAACGAGTGATGGGCTTCGTTCCCCTCGTTCTCGTCCAGCGACAGCGTGAAATCGGCGTGGCCATCGAGCGTGATCGTGAAGTATTCATCGGTTGGTTCGATCCGATCGTTGTACATCGATTGCACGCCGAATTGATCATTGAAGTAAACCAATGACATGAATAATGGCTGCTTGGAGAGATTTTGAGCCTTGAATTGGCCTCGCACCTGATTCGAGTCGGCGTCGACCGTAAACTCCAGTTCGTCGGACGACACGGGCTGCGGCTTATCGTCTTCGTCCAACTGAAAAAACTGGAAGGGCACCGTGTCCGTATCGGCGTGGGACGCGTGGTTTTGAAGTTTCAATCCGCGATGCCAGTTGGCGATCGCGCGCAAGACGCGGAATACGTGTTCGGCTGCGCTGGGCGCATACGACTTGACGCCCTGGATCAACAATTCGGTTCGCCGGTTGGTGATGTGATACACGCCCTGTTCGGCCGACAAGCCATAATCCATGGTCTCGTCCAGCTGGGTTTGCAGCGAAATATCGCCATGGTTTTCATTCGCATCCTGGAATTGCCGCAGCACCGATAGCCCATCGGCGTCACCGGTAATCCACACCGGAAACGCCGGAACCGGCATGTGTGTAATCACTGCCTGGTATTGTTTCTCGGGCTCGATCTCAAGACCGCTGACATTCAGTTCGGTTTTGGAAAGACCGATGGAGGTGGCGGCCGCGGTGCCCAGCGGTTGGGATGGATCGGCTCCCCGCTCGTAGATGGAAAATTCGACAGTTTTTTCCGGTTCGGTAGGCAGGCCGTTAAGCGCCCCACACATCGCTTTCCATCCGTTTTCGAAACTAACGACGACGGGTCGGCGTTTCGCGTCAACCGATTGGCCGAG
>JBFILF010000311.1:0-6761 GCA_041599835.1 Pirellulaceae bacterium | reverse complement strand
GCCAGATGGTCGCGCAAATCCAGGTCGATCAGGTGTTCCAGGATTATCAGAGCGGCCGGATCGCATATCTGGCGGCTGAACAGTCGTTTGCGAATTCACTCGACAACTTCAAATTCCAGCTAGGTCTACCGCCGCGAATTGAGATCGAAATCGACGAAACATTGCTGAGCCCCTTCGAATTGAGTGATCCACGACTCGATCAATTGCAGCTCGACGCCGAGCAGCTTTACCAGGACTTGATTCAATACCTGCCGCCCGACGCTCCGCCGCGCGACGTGTTATTGGAAATCTTTGAACGGTACGCCCGGCAGCTGGACCTGCTGAAGGAGTTGCTGCCGCGCGTCGAAGGCGAACTGGAGCAGTGGCGGGCCAACCTGGAGCAACCCTCGCCATTCGGCGACTCGGAAGAAACAGAAATTGATCGCCAACAGCAACGCCAACTGATGGAGCGCGTGGTGACCGGCCTGAAGGAATTGCGAAACGATTTGAAAACGGACTCCGATAATCGAGCAGACCAGCTGCAGCAAGTACAGGAATTACCGCTGGCCGAAGCCTGGCAGTTGATGAGCCGCCAAATTGGGCGCGTGTTCCGCGAGCAAGTCGCCACCTTGTTCATTGCTCAAAACCAGATTCGACTTTTCCTGATCGACGTGATTCCATTTCAGCTCGAACAGCAGGCCGCTGTTGACATGGCGCTTGCCAATCGGCTGGATCTGATGAACCAGCGGGCCCGGGTCGCCGATGCCTTTCGGCAAGTCGAAGTCGCCGCGGACGCACTGGAAAGTGACTTTTCCATGACCGCTGACGCCACGATCCAAACCGACCCAGACCGTCTAAACCCGGTTCGATTTGATTCTTCCGCCAATAATTACAGCATCGGATTTCAATTGGACGGACCGTTGAATCGATTCGCCGAACGCAACGCCTATCGGGCTGCCCAGCTGGACTTTCAACAGTCGCGGCGCCAGTACATGGCTTCCGAGGACGCGATTGTCAACCAAATCCGGGCGGATTTGCGGCGTGTCCGCATCAGCTGGTTGAATTTCCAAATTTCCCGACAACAGCTGATCGCCGCCACTCGGCAGGTCGACGAAACTCAATTTCAAATCCGCACGACAACCACCGGAGATTTGAGTCTCACACAAAACTTGTTATTAGCGCTACAAACTCTGCTTAACGCCAAAAATAACCTGATTTCCAGTTGGATTGACTATGAAGTTGGTAGAATACAGTTATTCGTGGATTTGGAATTGCTGTATTTGGACCCCAACGGCAACTGGCTGAATGAACGATTTAATCCAGGGCGACCAGCCGACCAGCCATCCTCGGACCACCGACTCGACGACGACCTCCCCGATGACGGCCAGTCAAACGCATCCTCCGCAAACGGCGGAACAGACGCCAACGGCTATTTCGACGTCGACCTACCCGACCGCACCACAGTCCGCGCCGATAAGGGAGAGCCGGACGAGGCTCATCACCGGTAGCCTGATCTGGGGAGCCGCGAAAATCCTTTTGGTCGTGGGTGTCCTGGGCGGAATCGCCTACGCCGCTCTGGTGCTGCTACGCCCCCTCGACCGCGAAAATGGGGATTTGCTGTCGCACACTGTCCAGTTGCGCACGATTCGCGACGGCGTCGTGGAGCGGGGGACGTTGGAAAGTCAAAGCACCATAAATGGCTTTTGCGAGCTGCCCGGCTGGGAACACAAAATCATTTTCATCGTTCCCGAGGGTTCCCAGGTGGAAAAAGGCGACGTGGTCGTGCGGATTGATAGCTCCAAAATAGACGAACAGATCAAAAAGCAAAAAAGCACGGTCAACGAGAATCGTGGCCAGCTGGCTCAGGCCGAGGAAGAATTGGAAGTCCAAAAGAACAAGAATGAAAGCGACATCGCCGCCGCCGAACTGGACCTGGCACTCACCAAACTCGATCTGTCCAAGTACAGCGAAGGGGACTATATCGCCGAATTGGCGGATTATGAGCGGAGTATTCTCGAAGGCGAAGCGGAACTGGAAAAAATTCGAGACGAACTGGAAAACATGCGGATCCTGGTCAAAAAGGGATTCCGCGCCCCCGAGCAGCTGCGCGAACTGGAGCTGCGTGAACGCAGCGCCAAGTTTCGCGTCGATCGCGACAAACAAAAAATGGAAGTTCTCAAGCAATACGATCACAAGCGGAAAATCACCGAATTCGAGGCCAAGGCCAAGGAGGCTGACCGCAAATTGATTCGCACCAATAAAACGGCCGAGGCCGAAGTGCGAAAACTGGAATCGAAGATCCAGCAGGCCAAATCGGCGCTCGAGCTGGAAGAAAACAATCTCAAGGAACTGGAAGCCCTGCTGGAAAAATCCGAAATCAAGGCGCCCCAGCCCGGTACCGTCGCCTACGCCAACAAACCCTGGTACGACGATAGTGAACGAATCCGCGAAGGCGCCACCGTGCGACAGCGGCAGGACATCTTTTATTTGCCTGACATGTCGCGGATGCAGGTCGCCGTCAATGTGCACGAATCGGTCGTCAACAAAGTTAAAAAAGATCAGAAAGTCAGCGTGCGGATCGACGCCTTTCCGGAAATGGTGTTTGACGGCACCGTCGAGCGGGTCGCACAACTGGCAAACAGCGGCTGGAACGCTTCGACGAAGAACTACCGGGTCATCGTGACGATCGATAGCATTCCCGAAGGCATACTCCTGAAACCAGGCATGACCGCCGAAACTGAAATCCTCGTCGGCACGTACGAAAATATCATCGCCGTCCCAGTCAACACGCTGACGGAACACTTTCAACAGACGTACGCCTACTTGATCAACGGCAAAGGCGTTGAGCGGCGGCGCGTCAAAACGGGCAGATCCACCACGTCATTTGTAGAGGTGACTGAAGGGATCGACATTGGAGACAAACTGGCGCTGGATGCCTACCAACGCGGCTTGGCCGATTTTGGTGAAGCCGAACGTCAAGCCGAAGAGACCAAAAAGAGCGACGCCGCAGTGGGCGAAGCCGCGTCGGGTGGAGCCGCCGAGGGCGAGGGTAGTCCGCCGGCCAACGCCGCGCCGCCTGCTGGACCTGCCGGATAGTCAAACCGCGTGGCCTGGGACAGCCATTTCAGCCACTAACAGATTTTCTTGAGCCAAGTGCATGCCTGCCAAAGTTTCCCAGATTCCCGTGATGTTTCACGCGGCCATCCGCAGCTTGATGATGCATAAATTGCGCTCACTATTGACGGTGCTGGGGCTGGTATTTGGCGTGGCGTCGGTGATTGTGATGTTGGCAGTGGCCGAGGGAGCCAGTGAAGAAATCCAGTCGCAAATCGCCGCCCTGGGAGTCCGCAATGTCATCGTCCGTAGCGTGCGGCCCGCCTCCGAAGACATTGGTGACGAGCAATGGGACGCGCTATCGTACGGATTGACGTACGACGACGTGCAGCGGATCAACGAAACGGTGGAAAGCGTCGTGGGAACCACGCCACAACGGGAGTTTGTGCACGAAGCGCGCAACGGCGGCAACTCGCTCGACGCGCGGGTAGTGGGCGTTTTCCCCAACTACGCCCACGCCAACGGATTAACGCTGGCACGTGGCCGATTCATCGAACAGCACGATTTGAAAAACTTTCATAACATATGCGTCATCGGCGCGGACGTTGCCAAGCAACTGTTTCAGCACCAGTCGCCGCTGGGTAAATCGGTGCAAATCGCCAATCAGCATTTTTTCCGCGTGGTGGGTGTGACCCATTGGCGAACCCCGTCGGCTGGGATCGGATCCAGCTTGTCCGCCCAGGATTACAACCTCGACATATATATTCCGCTGACGACCGACCGAGCGCGGATCGGCGAGTACTTGTTTCGCGCCGAACAAGGGTCGCTTACGCAACAGAAACTGGAATTGAGCCAGGTCACGGTTCAAGTCGACAAAACCCAAAACGTGAAAGCGACGTCGGAAATTCTCCAAGGCCTGTTGGCCAAATTTCATCCGCGAAACGACTTCTCGGTCACCGTTCCACTGGATCTGTTGGAACAGGCTCAGGCCACGCAGCGCATTTTCAGTGTGGTGCTGGGCTCCACCGCAGCCATTTCCCTGTTGGTCGGCGGCATCGGCATCATGAATATCATGCTCGCCTCTGTCAGCGAGCGAACGCAGGAAATCGGCATCCGCCGCGCACTCGGTGCCAACCAATTTGATATCGTCACGCAGTTCCTCGTGGAAACTTCCGTCCTGTCGGCGATTGGAACCTCGATTGGCTTGGCCGTGGGTCTATTCGCCCCGGCCCTGGTCAGCTATTCGTCCGGCATGAACACGAAAATCACCGTGTGGGCGCCGTTTGTCGCAGTACTGGTGGCGCTGATGGTCGGCATTGCCTCGGGCATCTATCCGGCCCGACGGGCCTCCAAGCTGGACCCCATCGAGGCCCTCCGCCGCGTGTAACGGGCTTGCATGAATGGGCCATTGGTGGCCCGGCGGTCGTTGTAGATGTTGAGCTTGCTTTTTTGAGGGAAACGCTTTGTGGATAATCTTGACCAGGCGTTTTTGGACGCCGTCGAATTGCATTCGGCTGATCAGTTGCGGTCCTGCCTGGACGCCGGACTCGATCTGCACATGCCAATCCGCGGCCGATTGCCGATTCAGTGGATGACCGCCATGTACACGCGGTCAGACGAGTTGGCGAATTGCCTCAAGTTGCTGTTGGACGGCGGTGGCCAGTTGGACGATCCGGCGATTGAGCCGGTGCTATTGGACGACGCTCCATCCTTGCGCGAAGCGATTCGTTCGGGCCGCTTGTCAATCGGCCATCACACGACGCTGGAGTCGGCTTTCACGCCGTTGGAAGGGGCCAGCTTGCTGCATGTCGCGGCGGAGTTTGGAAACCAAAATGCGGCGCGCGCTCTCGTGGAATTGGGCGCGGACATCAATGCCAGGGCGGCGACAGACGAGCATGGGATGGGCGGCCATACACCGTTGTTTCACACCGTCAACTCGAACGGGAATCGCGCGCAACCCATCATGAAATTGCTGTTGGATGCCGGTGCTCGTTTGGATACCCAGCTGGCGGGCGTGACTTGGGGCAAGGGTTTTGACTGGGAGACCACCCTGTTTGACGTGACGCCGATTACTTATGCGCAATTTGGATTATTGCCGCAAATGCACCGCAACGAGTCAGATATTTACGACAATGTGCGGATCTTGTTGGCGGCGGCGGGCCGGCACATTCCGCCGCTGGAAAATATTCCTAATCGTTACGTCCGCTCGTAGCGTTTAACGACGGAAGAAAAGTTGGAACTCAAATCGAAAATTTGAATTTTCTTACTATTTGCGGATCACGGGCTTGCCGTCTCGCGGCTTGATAATTTGTGATGCGCGATTGCTGGTTTTTTGATCAGTGGCCGGTTGTGACGTCGCACCGGCGTTGCCGTCGGCCTTGATCCTTTTGGTGTAATTGCCCATGTAGTGCAGGTAGCTGTCCGGGCCTTCGAATCCCTGCACTTTTTCGTCCCAATGGACAATTTTTTGGGCGACCCGACCCTGAACCATGTCAAAACTGATTGTTCCCTGGTTCATTTTTTGTTGAATTTGAGATTTGATCCGCGGATCTTCGATGGGCGTCAGCACTTCCCGGCGAAAGGCAATGGTAGCCAGGCCATCCTGCACGTCCCGCAGCGTATACAGAATGCGCGTCTTGATTTGTTTCACGCGCCCATCGGAGTGTCGGGCCGTCAACTGGTCCGGCGTAAACCACTGGTCGCCAACTTTGACCGGCGAGGCGGGGAGCGGTAATGTCGCGCGGCCCATCCCAAACTCCACCGTTTTGACGTGCTCGATGCGATTCTTGACGTTGCCTTTCGGATCGATAGTGGTCGTCGTCAGCGGCTTGCCGATGGTTTCGGCGGTATTCTTAAAGATGTCAGGAATCTTGGCGTCGGATTGGCTGTCGAAACTTAATGGTTCGGCGTCGCCAACTTGCTGCCATTCTTTGGCGGATTCCAACGTATCCTGAAATGTCATATTACCCAGCGAATCGACGCTGATCACTTTCCAGGCGATCACCGAACGGCTGCGCAGCGACGACTCCTCGCGATACCCGGCAATCGAAGCATCGGTATTGGCGACCTGTTCCACTTCCCAACGAATGATTTCGCCTTCCCGCAACGCATACCGCAAGTCAAACACCTGTTTTTCACCGGCGTAGCGGATCGAGCGGGCCAAGTTTTGCGTGGCGGAATTCTGATTGCGATCGGTCGTTCGATCGTCCTTAGTTTGGGCCGGCGCTTGCACAACGCCCAAGATCAGCCCGCAATAAATTAAAACTGTCGCCAACGTGACTGACTTGTTCATCACCGCCTCCTTGCGTGATTCATACCGGTCGCCCGGACTAGTTGTTAATCAAATCACCGCGCCAACCAAGTTTTTCGCGCAGCGTTTGGTAGTAACCCCGGCCACTGATTTCGATCAGTTGAAACACCGATTCGGCGCGACGGACGCGAACACGATCCGCCGGCGTCAGCGTCGTCAACACCTGGCCGTCGAGAACGGCGGCCGTCGATTGGTTGGGCCGGCGCGCCACCAGTTCGTAAACCCGTTCCGCCGTGTCGACCACCGGTCGCACGGTCAGTGTGTGGGGGCTGATGGGTGAAATCACGAACGCCGACAAATCCTTGCGCAAAATCGGACCGCCTGCGGACAGGTTGTGCGCGGTCGAACCGACCGGCGTGCTGATGATCAGCCCGTCGCAGCTGTATGATGTTGCCAAATTGCCATCGACGTAAAGGTC
>JBFILF010000310.1:0-6762 GCA_041599835.1 Pirellulaceae bacterium | reverse complement strand
TGGCGGGATCCGACTTGGTTCCCGCGCTATTCTCCCACGTCGCTCCAGACGAAACGCTCAATGTATTCTTGTTGGGCGCGGCTGAGGGTGTCGCCGAACGCGCAGCTGAAAACATTCAACGTCGGTGGCCGCAGATAAATGTAATCGGAACCTATAGCCCCCCGCCCGGGTTTGAGCATGACCTGGACGAATGCGAGTTCATTTTGCAGCGAATCGCGGTGGCCAAGCCAGACGTTTTGGTGGTCGGATTGGGTGCGCCCAAACAGGAATGCTGGGTCTATCGCCACCGGAAGAAAATCGAGGCACGTGTTGTGCTTTGTGTAGGTGCCACGATCGATTTTCTGGCCGGCGAGCAAACCCGGGCACCGAAATGGATGCAAAAAACCGGAACCGAATGGTTGTTTCGAATTTACTCAGATCCCAAGCGGTTGGCGGGTCGCTATGCCCGCGACGCGTTGGTATTCCCGCAACTGGTCTTTCAGCAGTGGATGTCCAGCCGGCGTCGCGGCCGTTCCTAACGGCTGCTTTTCTGCCCCCATCTGTCCGTAACCGACCTGGCACACTAGACGCAGGTGGAGCGAACGTTGGTTGTCGATATGTCCAGCTTCACACCAGCCGCCACTCGGCCTGGTAGTTGAGTCCCAGGCTAATAATTTTTTGCAACAGCTCTTCGTAGCTAATTCCGAAGACCTCCGCGGACTCGGCAAAATCTTCGCCAAACGACAAGTTGGGATTGGGATTGGCCTCCAGGACAAAGACGCGGCCGTCACGGGTCAGCCGCAAATCCATGCGGGCGTAACCGCTGAGGCTAAGCGCTTTATACACGCGTTTACAGATGTTTCGGATCTGGGTTTCCACGCGTTCATCGATGCCGGTGGCTTGTTTGGTTTTCACGCCCATTTTCTTCTGGTACGCCAGATCCCATTTAATCCGCGAGGTGGCGATGATGGGCGTTCCTTCCGGTGCCTTGGAAAAAACCATCTCCCAGATCGGCAACACAGTCAGCCGGCGGTTGCCCATGACCCCCACATACAACTCGCGACCTTCGATAAAAGATTCGACCAGGGCATCGGTGGAGAGCTCGCTGTGAACCCAATTGACCCGATCGACCAGTTGCTCGTCGTCGTACACCACTGAGGATTGGCTGATGCCCAGCGAGGCGTCTTCGGAAGCGGATTTGACCAACAACGGGAATTCAATTCTTTTCGGACGGCGTGGCTTTTTGTCCACGCCCACCACGAAAAATTGCGGTGTGCGGATCCGGTGAAAGGAGAGGATCTTCTTGGAAAGGGGTTTATCGTGGGCCAGCAACAAACCGCGCGGATTGCAACCGGTGTAATGTTGTTTCATTAGCTCCAGGTAGCTGACCACGTGTTGGTCATAGACGCCGACGCCGTGGAATTCTTCCAGCAGGTTAAAGGCGATATGAGGTTTGCAGTCGATGATCGACCGCCGGATCACACCCAGGTCGTCGGAAACGCCGACCGGAAACACTTCGTGCCCGATTTCGCGCAACGTGGACACGACGTCAAATTCGGTTTTCCAATCCAGCATTTCCTCGTCGCTGACGCCCGCCAAGTTTTCCGGCGGGACGAGCGACTCGTGCATCAGCACCATCACGCGCAACGACTTCGATCTGCCACGAGCGCGCGGCTTGCTCATAATGCGACTCGATGATGCCCACCATGCAAATAATTCATGGTATGCACAGTCAACATAACCAGGGCTTTTTGTTTCACTTCGGATTCGTTGCCGGAAACACGAAGCCTCATTTCACGGCAACGCTCAATCATCTCCCGAAGCACCTGGTTCACATTGTATCGATATTCGCCCGTCCATTGAGAGACCACTCGAGTCAATTCCGGACGGTTTCGCTGCAGAAATGCCGCGGCGGTTCGCGCGCGGGCAGCTCGCCGCGAATGCTCCGGAAAAAGTTTTCGCAAATCGTGATCAAATGATTTTGGACAGTCGACGCCGTAATGCGCGTGTCGTTGCTGATAATGCTCGCGGAGCGTTTTCCGCAGCCGTTGGATCGGTTCAACCTTGGCCCGCGATTTTTGCCGCGGTGGCAATTTCGAAACCTCCGACATCATTTCGTCGACCAGTTCAACTTTTTTAATCGCCGGCCACCCCTCGTAATCGCGGCGCCAGCTGGATCGCGGTTTCAACCAAACGGCAAACGTCTCGGCGAAATCCTCGGCCGGATGGCTTTGCGCATACCAGGGTTCCAAGTGCAACACATAGCGCTTGCTATTGGGCTTGGGCCGATACGAGTCCGGATAAGGATCGTTGTAATTCCCAAACACGTGGCGATAAGCCTTGCGCCGGTGCAAACGATAGGCCGTGTCAATCGCATGCCCCGCCTCGTGCCGCAGAATCTGCATGCACCAACGCGCCGTTCCCCCTTCGACTTCCAACATCTGCCGCCGCTCAAGCGCCTTCAGGCGCGGATGCGCCAAGTAGAAGGGCAGTGCAATTCCCGGAATGCCGTCCGGCGAATACCAGTCGTCGCTCAGCCAGCAATGCGGTTTGAACCGTATGCCGCGGCGATCCAACTCGGCATACAACTTTTCGATTTTGTCCTGTAACCAACTCGACTCCAGCGCAACCGGCAAATCACATATCCGCTTGTCAAGCAATTGCTCGTCCGACAAACGAGTCCATTGTGAACGTGACATTTTGCCGTTCGCTGAACGACCTTGATGCGCTGTGTCTGAGCGATGATTGGAACGCGCGCGAACCGTTTTGTTCTGTGTAGCCATCCTGCTAGTTTGTCAGTGGCGAATGGGAGACGGGGCGAACCCGTCAGATTGCTTCGCCTAATATCAAAAGTCTCAACTCTGGGAAAGCCTGGTCTGATATTAAGACCCGCGCACCCTTGCGCGCGTCGGGGGCTTGATTCTATGCAAAATTGCCGAAATTCCAAATAGATTTTGTGCGCGGGAGACAAATTTTTTGCGGGTCACAGCGGCGCAGCAAACCGGCGCTACGCGCTGGACATAGGTTGCTGCTGCCGTGGCCGGCCATAGGCGGCTCGCAACAGATCCAGGCGACCAATGACTCCCACCGGTTGGCGATGTTTGACCACCGGCAAGTAGTGCAGGCCGTGCAGCATGAATTGATCGATGACCGTCTCCAGCGGTGCCCAAACATCGACAGTCAAACACTGCCGGCTCATGTGCAGACTGACCGGATCCTGCCGCAAATGGGCATCCAGCGCGGCCCGCAACAAAATGGCGCTGGGCATCACCCCCACAAGACGCTCGTTAAAGTCCGTTACCAAAACGAGTTCGGCGCGTTCGTCGAGCAATTGGTCAACGGCCTTGGCGATGGAATTCTCCGGTCGCACGGCAATCCATTGGTCGTTCATGACGTCTTCGGCGGTCAGAATCATCGCGATATTTCGACTCCATTCTGCAGATCAACATAAATTGCGCCCCGCCAGACATGGAAAATTACCGCGAAATGCCAGCTGCGGCAAAATCGTCACGCAAAGGGGCCAACCGATTATTCGTTGCAAACGGGCAGTTGGCCATGGGCGTTGGACAACGACAATCGGCCCGGATTAAGAGACTTCGCCAATCATGGCCGATTTCGCCAAGGCCGTGGCGGGTTCGACGGCAATTTGGGCGGTGCCAGCCTCGGCTGAGTCGAACTTTTCCGACACAACCGGCAACGCAGGGCAAATTGGGCCAAAGCTGCGGACCACGTTTGCCATGCGATCGATTTCCTCGACCGGCATACCGCTGTGAAAGGGGAAAAACACGATATGTTTCAGGATGAAACTGGCGACCCAGCGGTCATCACCGGAAATCGCGTCCAGGCTGCAATGGGTCGACGCGTCAAATCCGGCGTCCCACAAGTGCTGGACCAATTCTTGCGGATTTTCCACCAACATGGGCAAAACCCAAAACGTGGGGCGATTCATTTTTGCCCCCAGCACATACTGATCTGCACCAATCGCCTGGGCAAAACGCTGGCCATTGGCACTTCGCCGCTCGGCGGTCGATGCGTCGTATGACGCCAATTTCTTGTGCAACAGACTAAGCAGCGGCCACGAAGGTCGACGGCGGATTCGGCGAAAAAAATGCGGACCGGCAAAACCGCGCGCCATGCTGCTGGCAACCCGATCATGATTTTTGCCAAACATGCGCAGAATGCGATAGATCGTGCCACAGACCAAACGCGTCGACAGCAGTTTAACCATGGCGTATTTGCCGATTCGCCTGCCAAAACTCCACCGCGACTGGACCGGCCAATTGTCTTGCTCGTCATGAAGGCGTTCCCGATACTTTGCGTCGCGAACGCGGAACACGGCGCCTCCCAACGCGGTATTGGTTTTGATCGGTCCAAAACTGAACATCGAGACATCCGCTTCGGGATGCCCTTGGTAAGACGAACCGACGTAAGCTTGGGCACAATCCTCAATCACCATTAAATCGTGTTGCCGGGCCAACTTCAAAATCGGGGTAATATCACAAAGGCCCCCAAACAGATGAGCCACCACAATGGCCTTGGTGTTTGGCGTAATGGCACGCTCAAGCTGATCGATTTGCGGGCCCATGGAGTCCAGTTCGATGTCGACCCCAATCGGAACCAAGCCATGTTCGCGGACGATCATCGGCATATCCGGAATGGTCAGGCCGGACATGATGATTTCGGAACCAGCCGGCCATGCCGCGCTGTGTAGCAACAAGTCAAATCCGCTGCGCACGCTGAGACAGACGAACGATTCGTCAGGGTGCCACAAATCTGCAATGCGCTGGGTTATCTGTTCACGGTCGCGCCGCACCAAACATTGCCCAAATCCAAAAAGCAATTGGCGCGGATTGACCTCGATTCGCTTGCGAACCCACATGGACTGATTCCGGTTTCCTAAAAAGAGCTCCTAAATGATAAGGAGTTATCCGCCTTAAGTTAATAACAGTACAAAAAAAGGGTCGCTTTTTGCAGTAAATCGGCGACAAGCCTCCGTAATCAATCGTCGGTTAAATCGCCCGACTAATTCAGCCATTAACGAATTCACGGCCCGGCGACTCGGGCGGTCACCCCGCCAAACGTCGTCATGATCATTTTTGTGACATCCCTAAAGCCTGCCCACCGATTGTCCATCTAACCCACCACCTGGTGCGCCTCCCTCACCCGATTGCCCTGCGCCGGTTCCCGCCGCCGTTCCGGCTGCCGACCGAACATCAAGACGAACGCCGATGGCACAAAAACCAGCGCCAATAGCGTCGCGCCGGCGACCCCGCCAGCAACTGAGATGGCTAATGGCGGCCAAAATCCTCCGCCGGCCAGAATCAGCGGCATAAATCCGGCAATCGTGGTCAACGTCGTGCTGATCACGTGACGCGAGGCCCGAAACACGACCCGCTCGGCTGCCTGCCGCTGGCCACGGCGCGCCTCGGCGTTTCCGCGCAAGGCCGCCAGGACAACAATCGAATCGTTGATGGCCACACCCACCAATCCCATGATGCCCACAATCGCCATGAAACCAAACGGGTATCCAAAGATTGCCAGCGCGGCCAGCCCCAGGCCGACCGCCAGGCCGCCGACCAGCCCAATTAAAGCCGCCAGCCGAAACGACTGGAACGACAAGACCAGACCGGCGGCCATTAACACCAACAAAATCCCGGCACTGGCCAGCAAATTGGTAACCGCCCGGTTTCGCTCGGCCGATTCGCCGGCGTATTGGATCGAATAGCCGGATGGCATTTGAAATCCTGATTCGGGCCACCGTCGCTTGAATTCATCCAGCACAGTACTAGCCAACACCCCCGCTCTCACGCTGACTTGAATTTCGTTCATACGGTATCCATCGATCCGTTCGATGGTGGAATCGTTGGGTACCAATTGCCAGTGGCCGATGGAATCAACGGGGATTTGAACCGGCTGTCCCTGCTCATCGCGCGCCACCAGCTCAAATCCGCTCAGCTGTTGCGTGTTGGTCCGCTGATCCCGTTTAAGCTTGATTCGAACCGGCAATACCTCGGTTCCTTCCAACAAGGACCCTCCCGATTGGCCGTCCAGCGCCACGCTCAATTGCTGGGCGATTTCGAGGTGTGTCAACCCCGCAATCCGCGCTTGTTGTTCATCGACAGACAGACTTAGTTTGGCGGTGGAGCTGGAAACGTCCGAATTCGTCGCCACGACATTCGGGATCCGGCTGAAAACCGTTCTGATCCGCTGCCCGATTTGTTTGAGTTGGTCCAGCTCGGGCCCAAAAACTCGAACCATGATCGGGGCGTCGACGGGCGGACCTTGTTCGAGTTGGCGGACCAAAATCATGGCTTGCGGCAACCGCTGTTCCAACCGCGACTGCAATGCATGGATGGTCTCGGTAATCTTGTCGCCACTGGACAGCTGAACCATGGCTTGGGCGTAATTTGGCATGCCGCTGCGGACCGGCAACATGTTGTAGTAGAAGGCCGGCGCGCTTTCGCCGATATACCAATCGACTCGATCGATGTTCTCAAATTGAAGCGCCAGATGCCGCAACTCCCGTGTTGCCGCCAGCGTTTCATAAATTGATACTTGCGGCGGCATTTGCAAAGTGATCTGAAACTGGTCTCGATCGGACGCCGGAAAAAACTGCTCGGGCAGGTTGCGAGCACTCCAAAACCCAACTGCCGGGATCAGAATACCCAACACGAGTCCAAGCCATGGACGGGCCAACAAATAACGCAAGCAGCTGCGATAGGCGTCGTACAACCGCGGACCGCCGACACCCGCCTGCCAAAACCGTTGCCGCCGTTGCCGGCA
>JBFILF010000309.1:0-6786 GCA_041599835.1 Pirellulaceae bacterium | reverse complement strand
GCCCCGACCGTGAGGGAGGGCCGCCGCGTGTTATCGCTCCCTGACGGTCGCGGCTCCGTTTTTGTCATGCGGCTTATCGTCAGCAGGTACCTTTTCGGCGGGCAATTTATTCCAAAACAGAATGGCCAGTGCCGAATAAGGAATGCAGATGGTCGAAGGGAATGCAGTTGATGTGACGCGATACCACAACCAGAGCCGCGACCGTGAGGGAGGGCCGCCGCGGGCTACCGCTCCCTCACGGTCGCGGCTCTGTTTTTGGACGAGTTATCGCTTTCTGACCGTCGCGGCTGTGTTGCTGCACCAAGCCAAGTCGCCGCCAGGGCATTTTGATCCATCAAGATTGACGGTTTGTCACTTCAAACGTTTAAATATCCATGCGTCGCCCTCGACCTGCACCAATTCCCAGCCGTTTGCGCCGATGGCGTTTAACAAATTCGCCAACGTTGCCTTGAGGCCGCCGGCGCCTTGGTCATTGATCGCCGCGGCCATGGTGCGAACTCGAGGTGTGTTGACGCCACCTGGATCCCACGTCACGCCGTCAAGGTCGACGATCAGCCGCGCATACTCCCAGCCGCTGGCCGACTGGACGTTTCGTTGCGCCGATTCGACAGGAGGCGTCGTTGACCATAATAAGACTACGGCGACTACGGCAATGGTTGTTGCCAACAAGACAATTGATCGATTCATGATCTCTCCCTTATTTGCGCCAAAACTAAATGGTTGAATATTTTGAGTTTGGCGACGTCAGCTAGGGCGCCATCGTCCCAACGGACGAATGGCAGCCAAAAAACGCGGCGCGTTCGAATTGATGTCAAATTGTAGCCGACTCGCGCACAATATTCGGACTTGTGCTCTATTATTCCCGGTTACGGTAACGTTGGCTGGCTTTGACCAAGAGTTTTCGTTCTTTGTCGCTCAAGCTTTCTTCGCCATGCTCGCTTATCTTAGCCAGAATATCGTCGACTTGAGCGTCGAAGTGGTCACTTCCAGTCGAGTGCGTTTCATGGACTGGCTGATGCACGCGCAAATGCCGACGCGGCCCCAGCCGCCGCGAAATTCCCCAAGTGATTCGATTCCAGATCGTTTCCAATTTCCAACCGAACCGCCAATAGGCGTAACCGAAAGCCAATCCTCCCAAGTGAGCCGCATGAGCCACGCCCGTGGCAACGGGTGTTCCGGCCAACGTCAACAGCACCGGGTGGATGTCAAAAATCACATACAGCGCCAAAAGAATTCGCATCTCCACTGGGATAATGAAAAACAGCAAGATGCGATGGCGCGGGTAATGAATCGTATACAGGCACACGACCGCCATCACGGCTCCAGAGGCACCGATGGCTGGATTCCGCTCGCCGGAAATCAGCTGCAGCGCGATAAACGCCAGGCTGGCCAGCATTGCCGCTGTCAAATAAAAGATCAAGAACTCACGCGAACCATACATCGTTTCCAGCGTCCGACCGAACCAGAACAGCAGCAGCATGTTGATCAGAATGTGCCACACACCCAGTCGGTCGTGGCAAAACGCGGTGGTCAGCAAACGCCAGACCTGCCCGCCGTAAATCACTTTCTCCGTTTCCAACTGCAGCCATTTTTCGACGATGGAAATTCGCGGCGCGTATTCCAAAAATTCTTCCCGTGCCGCATCGGTGACTTCAACGTCGCCGGGAAGATACCGGACCAGATCCTGAAAATCTGCCTCGTTGGGCGGCCGTGTCAGGAAAATCTGGGCCAGAAAGACCACGATGGTGATAATGATCAGCCGCTTGCACACCGGCGCTGCTGACATCGCGCCGCCAAAGCCACCGCGGTTGGATGAATCATCTCGATAATAATCGCGGTTTTCCAGTCCCACGTTGTAATGCTGTGATTCAGACGAGTTTTGGGCGATCGAACTATCTTACGCCCGATGTCGGCTTCAATTTGAATTCCGCTCCCGATACCGCTTCCAAATCTCATCAAGTGCCATTGCGGCCGGCGAGGACACTTGGAATTGGCACAGGCTGGAAACGTGCGTCGTAGACGGGTTGATTTCAATCGACACCAATCCGGCTTGCGACGCATACACCACGGGTTCGGCGATGTATGGAAATACGCTGGTCGTCCCAATGCTCATCACGATGTCAAATCCCCGGTCCCATTGCCGCTGCAAATGCGCTATTGCCGCAGCCGGCAACATTTCGTCAAACAGCACGACGTCCGGGCGCATCATAGCTGTGCATTCGGGGCAGCTCGGAGGAATCTCTATTTCAGCGAAGTGCTCCACTGTTTGATTTAGCCCGCATTCTTCGCAACGCAAGTCGTGAATGTTGCCGTGAATCTCAATCACGTTCCGCGACCCGGCCCGTAAATGAAACCCATCAATGTTTTGCGTCAACACGCAAAAGTCTTGGAAATGTTCCTCCATTTCCGCCAGGACCTGATGGCCGCGATTAAATTCCGCACCGCACGCCGATTGGCCAATTTGTCCCAAGTATTTCCAAGTCAACTCGGGACGTCGACGAAACGTAGAACCAGATAGCAGTTGTTCGATCGACATGCCCTGTTCCGTCTCGCCGGAATTGTACAATCCGCCGACGCCGCGATAGGTCGGCAATCCTGAATCCGCCGACATGCCGGCGCCGGTGATCACGAATATCCGCTGCCGGGCATCCAGCAGTTCGATAATTTGATCGATGATCTCCAACTGTTCCGATGTCAATTGGTTGGTTAAGGTCATGCTTCGTCCGGACGCTTTTGCGTAAACAATGACACAACGATTAACGTCAAAAACCCGAGTGGAATCGTGACAATTCCAGGCTGGCTGAATGGTACAAGTGCGCTGTCGGCGGGCAATCCATATACTTTGGTGAACGTGTCGGCGCTGAGCAGGATCCACGCCAATGAACTCACCATTCCGACCGTTACCGCGACGATGATTCCAGTCCGCGTTGTGCCTTTCCAGAATAACAGCATGACCAGCGACGGCAAGTTCGCTGACGCTGCCACGCTGAAAGCCCAGCCTACTAGATAACTAACGTTGAGTTCTTTGAACAGGATGCCCAGCACAATGGCAATCACGCCGACCACTATCGATGCAATTTTCGCCAAGCGCACCTGGTAAAAATCGCCCAGCTCATCTTTGGCGAAACTCTGCACCAAATCGTGAGCCACGGCGCCGCTGGAAGCGATAATCAATCCGCTGACAGTGCCCAGCACTGTGGTAAACGCGATCGCCGAAATGATGGCAAACAACCACTCCCCAAAACTCCGCGCCAACAGCGGCGCGGCCATGTTGCTGTCGGTCACGTCCAACGCGCCGCTGGTCATTGCGCCGATACCCATGTACAGCGTCAAGATATAAAAAAATCCGATGGTACCGATGCCCACGATCGTACTTTTTCGAGCAGCGATTTCGCTGGGTACCGTGTAATAACGAATCAAAATATGAGGCAATGATGCCGTGCCGCAAAACAAAGCCAACATCAGCGACAAGAAATTAAGCTTGTCGAGCGGATTTTCACTGCGGATGCCCTTAAATCGCGGATGCTCGCCGGGTGTCAGCACCTGGCTGCCGGGTTTGATCTCACGAAAGTAAATATCGGTGACGCTGCCGTCCGGTTCTCGATGGACGACTTTGCGCCAAAGTTCCACCTGTGTCCGGCTAAACTCGTCAAAAAAACTAATCGGCCCCAACGGACCCGTCGATTCTCTACTGTCGCCGACGTCGTGAACGCGACCGACGGGTGACAAGACCGCCTGCCCCTCGTCCATTCCCAATGGCAATCCGTTGACCGAAACCAATCCGTCCGGTGTACGCGTGACCCACTGCGTCAACTCAACGGTGTTGCTGCGATCGCCATAGCCACTGCCCAGTATTCGGAAATAATATTGCCGCCCGGTCTGAGGGTCCGTGGCGCGTGAGAATTCGACGCCCCCCGACTCGATTGTTTGCCATTGCATGGCCGCTTGGAAAGCGGCCCACTGTTGTGCTGCCTCCGGCTGCAACTCGAGCTGCAACGGGAATGTCAAATTGCCGACTTGCTGATTGTCCCACGGCAATTCCTTGGTGCCGAAGCCGCGGCCTAGAATCAATACCGTCAACACCAAACTGAATACGATCAGCAGCGAACCTTTGAGAAATTGTACGTACGTGGTCGAGACCATGCCGGCGGTGACGACGATCGTAATCACCACTGCGCCGACAATGACCACGCCCAGCCAGTGCGGGAATCCCAGCAGCGGTTGAATCAAAACGCCGGCACCCACCATTTGCGGAATGAGGTAAAAGATGCTGACGACCAGCGTGCTGATGCCGGCCACCAGCTTGATGCCGCGCGAACCGTAATTGGCGTTCAGCGCGTCGGCAAACGTGAACTTGCCCAGCCGCTTCATCGGCTCGGCGATCACAAACAGCGCTACGATCCATCCGGCCAGGTACCCAATCGAGTACAAAAATCCGTCGTAGCCATAAAAGGCGATCATGCCGCATATGCCCAGGAATGAGGCCGCGGACAAATAGTCACCGGCAAATGCAATGCCGTTAACGGCCCAGTGAATTTGGCCGTGCGCGGCAAAATATCCTTGCGACGATTTGGCGCGGCGACCCAGGTAGAAACTCAGCCCCAGCGTGATTCCGACAAACACGAAGAACACAAAGACAGCGATGACCGAAGGCTCGTAAATCATGGGCCTTCCTCCCCGTCACCGCCTATCGATTCGGCGTCCGCCGGTTTTTCGTCTGTTTTACCGAATATTCCGTAGATGATGGCCAGCACAAATGCGACCAGGATCAATCCAAAACCGTAAAACACAGCGAGGTTCACTTCGCCGTAAACTTTGAATTGCATCGAATCCGGCCAGAACGCCGTCAGCAAAACAAACCCCAGATAAAGCAGCAGGTAAATGCCGAACAACACAAGTCCAAGTGTACTGACGTGATTCTTCATCGAATGAAATTCAACCCCGCAACTGCGATACCGTTGTTGCCCAAGTCTATTACAATCTCAATGCAGCTTCGAGCCTCCGTGGCCCGGGTTCCAGCCAGCTGCCAATATTTTGCGCCTTTCGAGACGATAGGATCAAATCATGCGCCAGCTTTTGCTGATCAGCAGTTCTCGTACCTACGGCAGCGGGTTTCTGGAGCACGCGGCCGAGGCCATCCAAATGCACTTGGGCGACACGTCGCGCGTATTGTTTGTCCCGTTTGCCCTGTTCAATCGAGACGCCTATGCACGGCTGGCCGCCAAATCGTTTCGGGATATTGGTTTTGAAATGGATTCACTGCATACGCTCGACGATCCCGTGCGGGCCGTGCAGCAGGCCGAGGCCATTTTTGTTGGTGGCGGAAATACATTTCGGTTGCTGAATAGTCTGTATGAAATGCAACTGATCCAGCCGATCCGAGACGCTGTCGCGGGCGGTGCCAAATACATGGGCAGCAGTGCCGGAACCAACATTACTTGTCCCACGATTTGCACCACCAATGACATGCCAATTGTCGAGCCGCCCACGTTCGAAGCGCTCAACCTGATTCCGTTTCAGATCAACCCACATTACCTGGATGCCGATCCCCACTCTCGGCACCAGGGGGAATCACGCGAGGCCAGGATTGCGGAATATCTCGAAGAAAATACACGACCTGTGCTGGGAATCCGCGAAGGAAGCTGGCTGAAAATCGAAAATGACTTTGGGGAACTGCAAGGCAGCAATGGGGCCGTGTTGTTTCAGCGCGACCAAAGTCCCCGTCAATTAAACTCCGGCGAGTCGATCAGTTATTTGCTAAACTGAGGCCTGTCCCATTTGTCTTGCTATGACGGCCATTATCCATGACTAAAAAACCGACGACGGAACTTTCCGATCAAGCCTATCAGTGGATCAGCGAGCACCCGTTGGAGGTGGAGCCGGACGACTTGCGTTGGCGGGTCGACCACTCGTTGCTGGACTTTGAAACCACTGACGACGTCGATCCGGCCCGCGAAGTGATTGGGCAGGAGACGGCTCGCGAAGCACTGTTGTTTGGTTTGCAATGCGACGCGCCCGGGCAAAATATCTACGTCCGCGGACCGCGGGGCACGGGGCGGCTGAAAATGGTGACGCGGATGCTCGAAGAGCTGTCACCGAAGACGGATAAAAAGCGAGATTATTGCTATGTGCACGACTTCAAACGGCCCGACCGGCCACGACTGCTGACGCTACCCGCGGGCACGGCCAAAAAGTTTTGCAAACGTGTGGCCGAATTGGCCGAATTTGTGCAACAGGGACTGATCAAGTCGCTGGACTCCGAGCCGTACGTATCTCAACGCGCGGAATTGAAAGAAAAATTCCAGAATAAGATGCAGGCGATTTCGGAACCGCTGGAAAAGGATTTGGCCGAAAACAACATGGCATTGGTTTCCATGCAGCAGGGACCGATGACGGTGCCGATGATTTTTCCCGTGATCGACGGTCAGCCCGTTCCGCCGGATCAATACCGTGAACTCATCAAGCAAGGCAAGGCCAGCCAGGAACAACTGGATCTGTTCAAGCAAAAGTTTCCTGAGTTTCAAAAGCGGCTCAAGGAAATTGGCAAACTGGTCAACGAAGCATTTCAGGAAGGCGCCGATACGATCAATGAATTTAATGAGCAAGCGGCCCGCGAATTGTTGCAAGACATGGCGTCGGAGATCGTTTGCCGGTTCGACGGCCAGGGAGTGAAAGAGTTCATCGGTGAAATTGTGGACGATGCGGCAGAGAATCGATTGGAGCCGTCCGAGGACGGACCGAATTTGACAGAACTGTACGGGGTCAACGTCGTGCTGAGCAACGACG
>JBFILF010000308.1:0-6797 GCA_041599835.1 Pirellulaceae bacterium | reverse complement strand
ATGTTCGGATTTTCGGGACTCACGGCGGATCAAGTGGATTTGCTGCGGGAACGACATGCCATCTACTCTCTCCGCAGCGGTCGCATCAACGTGGCAGGTGTCAACCCCGCCAATGTCGAGCGGGTTGCCCAAGCGATATGCGACGTGCTGGCGGGCGCCCCGGCGGCACACTGATTGAAGTTCAAAAAACAACACGAATGGCCAAGAACGAAGTGCAGATGGCAAGCCAAGCTGCCGAGAGAATCGCCCACGCACCGTAAGGCAAAAAATTTGGCGAATCCGGCGACGGGTCACCGGTAGGGGTAGGCGGTGATCACGCGCTGGCCTTCCACGATCAGACGAAGGCGTTGGCAGGCCGGGTGGCCACGCCGTTTGCCGTCGCGGCCGCCGATATAACCGATTCGCTTCTGCATATCGATCGTCAATTCTTCGCGGTCGCCGGATTGCTCTCTGCGAACGCGCGGGGAGTCGGCGATCACCAGTCGATAAGCCTCGTCGATCAACTGCAAAACCTGTTGCTCGTCGTGAGCGTCAAAAACGCCGTGAATCGGTCGCGACGGATCGTCCTTGGCGTGTCGCATGATGTGCTGAATGCGGTGCTCGCCCCGCGGTCCCATGCCGTAAATCAATCCGGCCGGCGACAGGAAATTCCGACGACCCAGTTCTTTTAATTCAAAACCGTCACCGCCAACGTTGGGCGCGACGTCTGGCGCAGCAGATTCGCGCGGTAACGACCCGGAATCGTCAGCATTTGCCTCTTCGGGCACGCCACCTTCGTCTTGGACCAGCGACGGCAGTTCGCGTCCCAACCAGTTTTCCAGATGCGGCCGGGCCAACAGATACCCGACGACCAAGACGAGGATCGTAATCCCGATTAGCTTTGGACGAGTGAGCAAGGTTTGGGTCGACCGATTCATGCGATGTTCCCGGCGAGATGTTAAGAATCGTCCGACCACTTTACGCCCTATTCGGACCGTGTTCAACGCGAAGTGAGTTTGTACGGGTATAAGCTCGGATCATTCATCCGAAATGTGCCTGTATTGGCGAAAATTCCGAGTCGCGCTGGCGAACCTGACTCGAAGGCAGCCTGTCTCGATTCGCATGGATATTTCATTGCTCGAAAGAAAATTTGACAGCATGGGTGCCCGGCTAAAGGTTGTCCGGCAACCAACACGCCGATTACCTGGACGGAATTTGGTATCGCTGGATATTGGTACCGACCGACGCGGCGAATTTTTCGAGATGAGGGTGCCGCCAACGATTGAAGCAACGATTGAGGTGCTGGACATCCGGCCGCGCGATCGGCACCTGTTGCTGCTGACCCGGGAGTCGAGTGACAAGCACAAATTTTTGTGCGGCCACGATGAGCGCCACTGGTTCGTAGCGGGAATTCCGGAAACGTCATCCGTGGGAACCGTGCGGCAAGCCACAGAGGCATTGAAGCCCGCGGCGGTGCGAGCCGTTCAAGCTCGTAAGAAGTTGTCCGGCAAACAGCGAAATCGCCGCAAGAACGCTGCATTCCTGCGGCAGGGCGAATGGTTTTTCATTCCCATCAACCGACTCGTTGTGCATGATGCCTGGGTACTCCGCAATGAACCATTGAGTCGCGGCCACGGCAGCAAACCGCATTGGGCGGAATTTTGTTACCGCACGGGCGGTGAGACCGTCTACGTCTGCTCGCGTTATCCAAGCGGAGTGACCGAGGGCCAGTATCGGCGGATCCTGTCGCGGAACCGTAGCGCCGGCGGCTGGCATTGGATGACCATGCGGCGCAACCCAGGTGTCTACGTGAGAGGTCGAATCCGACACCCAGATCACAAGACGATTGTGCTGCACGACTGGCACCAGGTGGTAATGAACACCGAGAATCAGTCGCAAGCAATGCGGCACGTGACATTTCTGGATTGACCGATGCGGGCTTGGTCCGCATCATTTTGTCCTGCGCAAATCATGCGACCCATCAGGCATCGAACCATGTACGAAATCAAAGGAAGACGATTGGCGGTCAACCTGAGCGCAGCCGAAGTGCGTCGGCGGCTCAAGGGGCACGGGTATGGCGTGCGCAAAGTCTACAGCGGCGGCCGCAACCGAGCCGTGGTGATTCACACCGCCACCGGCCAGCATCTCCGCGAATTGATGATTTTGCTGGATGTGGTACCGACACAATCGGAATCGGAACATTAGATACGGGCCGCCGGGCTACCGGCTCCGGGGGAAACGTGCCCCAAAAGGGCGGTGGTTCGCTGCGGGTTTTGAAGCGGGGTAAACTTCATAGAATCTAAACGGCCGGACCAAACCGGCAAGCGGCCGGACCAGCCGGCAATGGCATCGACCAAATTGACGAGTAACCGGCCACATGAATTCCAGGTCCAACCAAACCGGCGAATCCCACCCGGCGACGCGGGTGGTGGGCCGCGGAACGGGTTGGAACAAATCGGGTCGCTTCGAATCGATTCAGCTGGAACCGGATTTTGAACACCTCGACGAATCTCAAATCGAGGCGTCGCCGGCCAAAGTGGCCACGCAGTATTTCATCGATCACGCGCAATCGGTGGTCAGCGAAAACGACAGCCCCGACCTCAAATTTCGTTTCAGCATCAATCCCTATCGCGGCTGCGCGCACGGCTGCAGTTACTGCTACGCCCGCCCCTACCACGAGTTTCTCGGACTTTCGGCCGGATTGGATTTTGAATCAAAGATTTTCGTTAAGCCGGATGCACCCCAGCTGTTTCAAAAATGGCTGGCGCGGCGCAATTGGAAATGCGAACCGGTTAATTTGTCGGGCATCACCGACCCCTACCAGCCGGCGGAACGAAAATTTGAAATCACCCGCGGCATATTGCAAGTTGCCCTTGATTGTCAACAGCCGCTATTTGTGATCACCAAAAATGCGATGATCACCCGGGATGTGGATTTGCTTAGCGAACTGGCGGAACAAGACTTGGTCCGCGCGATCATCAGCATCACGACGCTGGATCAAAACTTGACGCGAACTATGGAGCCGCGGACCAGCGCGCCCGATGCGCGGTTGGCGACCATCGGCCAACTGGCTGAACACGGGATCGACGTGCTGGTCAATATCGCGCCAATTATCCCCGGTTTGACGGACTCCGAAGTGCCTGAGATCTTGCGTCGCGCTGCCGCCGCCGGCGCCAAAGCAGCCAGCTACACGATCCTCAGGCTGCCCGGCGCGGTCGAACCGATATTTTTGCAGTGGCTGGATGAATACCAACCGTTAAAGCGTGCCAAAATCGAAGCGGGAATTAAATCGGCGCGGGGCGGCCGCCTGTCAGATTCCAGCTTTTTTGAACGCATGAAAGGTAGCGGCGTGATCGCCGAACATATCCGTCAGACGGTTAAGACCTTTGCCCGCAAGTACGGTTTGGATACCCAGCTGTCACCGCTGGATGTAACGCGGTTCGTACCACCTGAACTGGATCGCCGGCAACGACGTTTGTTCGATTGACGATCGATAGCTAGCAGTGCGTTACCGGGTTTAAATTCAAATCTCTCGGTAGATTAGCTACCGCCGCGTTGACAGATTGCAGACGATTGACAAATCGGTCTGGTCGCCGCGTGGCGGTTCGCTTACGCTTTGCAAAATTTACATTACCCAGTTGGAAAATTACCGGTGCTGCCATTGAAATGACATGGACGTCGTTTCCAATTCCCGCATGAATTGTTGTTGACGGCAGTCGGATTGCAAACGGCGCCCTTGGTGGCATCGCTTTTGCAACGTGCCGAACATGGGCAAAGACCTTTTGCCCAACCACCAGGTGATCAACTCGGCGAATCCAAGGAAGGACCCAGGGCATGGAAGCTCGGCTCATCTCTTTTGCGCTTATCGCGCTGACTTATTTTTCTCTCGGTGCCAATTTTGCCACAAGGAACTTTGTCGTAACGGCGCCGGATCCGGCATTTGCACGTCAGGTCGCGGAGCAAGCGGAACGCTACCGCAAGGAATTGGCTGAATTATGGTTGGGTCACGAGTTACCCCCTTGGCCCCAGCGTTGTCCCATTCGTGTGGAAATTTCCCTGCACGCCGGTGGCGAAACCAGTTTTGCCTTTGTACCCGGGCCCTCGGGCAAGTCCCAGCCGATCGACTGGCGCATGAAGATTTCCGGACCGCCCGAGCGGTTGCTGGACTCGGTTTTGCCGCACGAGATTACTCACACGATTTTTGCCACGCACTACGGTTGTCCCCTGCCCCGCTGGGCGGACGAAGGCGCTTGCACCACGGTGGAACACACGTCGGAAAAGCGAAAAAACCACCAGCTGCTACTGGAATTCCTGACCAGCAGTCGCGGTATTCCGTTTAACCACATGTTTGCCATGAAGCAGTATCCGCGCGATATTCTACCGTTGTATTCACAAGGCTATTCGCTGGCGCGATACCTGATCATGCAACGCGGACACAAGCATTTCGTTAACTACATCGGCGCCGGTATGGCCAGCGAAACTCCCGGTCGCGAACCCCAGGCGTGGAACAAGATCACCAAAGAGTACTACGGCTACAATGATCTGTCGGAACTGCAGATCAAATGGCTGAGTTGGGTGCGGCAAGGTTCACCGCAAATGACCGTGGCCGAGACGTCGCCCGATGGCAATTCAACGGCGAACAACTCGCCCGCAGTCAACTCACCGGCCACTGGCAACCCCGCGCCGGTCCGGCCCGTGAGCGGTGCCACGGCGATGGCCAGAGCCGAATCCGGTCCTACGCAATTGGCCGCCGGACAAAGTTGGTATCTTCAGCAATCGCACAGCGGCAGCGACAATTCGATGCAAAAACCAGACGGCGCATTGCAGCGAATCCACTCAGCTGATCAGCAGTACTACCCCGGCTCGATCGGCACCGTCCGCCCACCGCGACCGAATGATTCGCTGGGAACGGTTTGGCGTTAACCGGGTGGCAGGTTCCCTCTGCCATCTGCGATCCTTGTTCTGCACTCGGCATTGCGTTGCACTCCTGTGTTCCTCTTGCTCTGACTCGGCATTTTATTCCACCTTTGATCAACCCCGTGAACATGACTTAAAATGAAGCCATGTCATGGTTGAAACAATTGCTGGGACTTTCGAAATTCCGTAAGCACGCGGATACATTCGCACTCACGCGGTCGGTGGTCAACGAACAACTCAAACAATGGGTCCAGTCATGCGCGCAGCGAAAACAGCATGTTTTGTTGTTGGCACATTTTCCGGCCACATTTGAGCAGATCGAACGTTCGCTGGACGAGGCCGATATCCAATACGAAATCATCGCCCGGCAAATCCTGGCCGACCAGTTCAACGCGGCGATCGCGCAGCCCGACCCGATCGTGTGGTTGACCTTGCCGGATGTGCTCATTGACTCCATTCAACCGCGCGAACTTAATTCTCAAGATTCCTCCCTGGCCGTAATCGTGACCGAAAGGCATCCGCTGGTGGAGCGCGATCAGCGGATTGAACGATTCGCTCGTTCGCTGCGCGGCCGCATTGAGTTGGGTTATTTCCTGTCGTTGGAAGACCCGGTGATTCGCCAAGTCGTCAACCCGCGAAGCATCGAGTTGCTGAAACAACTTGGATTGGGCCAGAATGATTTGATTTCCAGTCACATGACCAGTCGCATTGTGGAACGGATGTTGCGGCGGATCAGCGAACAGGTTTCCAACGAACAGCCGGCCGACTCACCCGAGCAGTGGTTTGAACTGAATCTGCCTGCGGACGTTGCTCATTGAATTGAACATCGTAACATGCAGCTGTGCCGAATCGGTTAACCATCGGGATTGCTCACCGCGCACGTCTAGCTATTGGATTGATATGAAGATAATTAAAACCCGTACCGTTCACCGTTACCTGGGAGTGCTGGTTGGCATTCAATTATTACTTTGGACAACCAGTGGACTGATATTCAGCTGGAATCCCATTGAAAAAGTCCGCGGCGAACACATGCTGCGGCCGGCACCGACGGCGGATCTGGGGCAGTTCGAGTTGCTGCCCATCGCGGAGGTGATTTCGCTCGCCCAAGCAGACCTGGATGGTAGGGCGATCACCCGGGTGGAACTGCGAATGATGTTGTCGGACCCGGTGATTGAGCTGACCGTTCGCGATGACCAATTGGAACAGGACAGCTATTTGCTTTATCACGCCAGAAACGGGCAGCGCATTTCACCAATCACGCCGGCGGTCGCGATGCAGATTGCTGTTCAGGATTTTTCGGAAACGGTGCAAGCCACGTCCGCTGAATGGGTGGCGGAAGCCGGTCGGCATTCCGAATATCGCGGCAAAGAATTACCGGCGTATCGCGTGCAATTGGATCATCCGACGGATACCCGAATTTATGTTTCGGCCCATCGGGGGTTGGTCACCACCCGACGCAACAATCGTTGGCGGCTGTTCGATTTTTTTTGGATGTTGCATACCATGGACTATCAAGGCCGCGATAATTTCAATCACTGGTTGTTGAAGTCGGCTTCCGTGATGGGTCTGGTGACCGTGTTGAGCGGCTTTTGGCTGTGGTGGCGAACGTCACGGATTCGGCGTCGATGGCGAAAAAAGCGACAACCATAGTGGAATGAACGTGCGCCAGAGCGCGCGCAACGTGGCTCGACTGGTGGTTTTCGCCTGCTTACTTGTTGAGATCGACGACTAAGGCCTCCGGTGCGCCTGCTTTTGCTTCACCCAGCACAGGTTTCAGCCCGGTGGCGGTTTTCAGATCCGGCCTGTCACGGCCGATTCTGACGGTGTACGTTCCGTCGGCATAAACCGGCGGCCGGAATCGTTGGCTGGTCGTTCGCACCGTATACAAGATCTCGCCACCT
>JBFILF010000307.1:0-6846 GCA_041599835.1 Pirellulaceae bacterium | reverse complement strand
AGGCAAAATCCGGACAGGGATCGACACAGTCCGGCGGATTGCTGGCCCATTCATCTACGTAAACGCCGCCACAACCGGCTCCACATGCGACGGATTTTCGCCACGCCCTGAACCCTTCGACAGGACCATACGGGATGGGTCGGTCATAACCGAATTCACCGCAACCATCGCATGATCCACACATCGGGCCGCCAACGCATCCAGCCAATGACACCACGACTGAAAGCATGAGAGACGCCAAACAGAAACGTAACATCCAATCGCTCCCTGATTGAAACTAATTGGTCGGGGACACCGACGTTTGTTTTCCATTGAGTATCGGAACAGGCTGCCCCTACGATCAGTAAAATCGTTACAATCAGAAAAGTTTGCCTCAATTAACGAACCCCGTTGCCAGCTGATGCAGTCACCCACCGTTTTCGAAAACACGCGAACACGAAATTTCGCGCTGATCGCCTGCCTGGGCATATTCTGGGCAAGTTGTCTCAGCGGTTGCAGTCAACCGGGTGCTAGCCGCCTGACGGGGCGATGGGAGTTGGTGCCACCTCGCCAAATTGAACAAGAGCATAGCGAATCCCCGCCGTCCGATACGACCTCTGCCGATAACCAGGACCTTTTTGACTCGGTGGCCGGCGGCTCGACACAAGGCCGCATGAGCCTGGTGTTTCATGCTAGCGGGTCAATCGAAACTTTCACCGACTTTCCCATGGCCCAAGCCCAGAAATCCGGACGCTGGACCGTCGTTTCGTACGACCCCGAAAACAATCATTGCGTTGTGCGCTTCAAAATTGAAACCGAGCCGATGATCGAAGTCCCCATCACCTTTGTGGGAGAAGATCGCATTCTGCTCATTCCCCCCAACATCGCTGTTCTGGAAAAACAGCTGTTGTTCCAACGGAACACATCGAAATAATGCGGCAACCACAAGGTCACGTGGAAGCTTGTGGTGCCATGATGTATTCCAGGTACCGTCCGAAACGGAGTTCAGCTGATGGACCGCAGCCCGATACCGAAATTGGTTTGCATATTTCTATTCGTAACCTTCGCCGGCTGTTCCAGCGAATCGCAAACGGCAGCCACGAAACCGAACGCCATGGCGGCGGCCGACAGTGGGCCGGCCCAATGGTTGATTGGCACGTGGTACGGGCGGGCCGAGTTAGACCAGGACAAATTGCGGGCCAAAATAACTGCAACGACTGATTCAGCTCAACGCAGCATGTTGCAGACGATTTCGACTACGTTTCAAACGACCGAAATCGGGGCGCGTTTCGACGCGCAGGGGAACATGGAACTGGACGTTCAGATTGACACACCAGATGGCGGCGTGGTCCGGGACGGAACCACCGGATGGTTTGAAATTCTGTCGAGAACGGCAAACTCGGTTACGATCGAAACCGTGGAACACCTGCCGAACGGTGGAACGCAAACCGGCCAGGTCACTTATCATTTCGATGACAATGGTCAGGTGGCGACCATGATTGCCCCCACCTCACCGGAGCTGGCCGATTGTCATCCGCGATTTGTGTTCCGCCGGGTGGAATTGCCGTCGGCCGAGGTTGCCCGGCAACCTGGCGACCAACCGACAAAATGATCCTGGCGTTGGATCGACGAAACTTGTCAACAACGGCACAATCTAACGTGCCGGTATCACGCGGTTCTTTCGGCGACCGGTCAAGGTCTCAAAACGTCAGTTGCGGGGGTGCAAATGCGCGCGATGAATGAAACACCGGTTAACCCGAACTTTTTTATTCGCAGCTTTTTCGTCGTCGCGTTTCATTACGTGTTGCTGTTTTTGTTGCTGCTGTTGGGAATGTTGGGTATTGCCTGGCTGGGTTTTCCGGATATTTTCGCTGTCTGGACGGACAAACAGTTGTTTCAGGACACGTGGGATCGCGACCCCATGTCTTTGTGGCCGGCCAGTTTTTGTTGGTCGCTGGTGGGATTCAATGTCGTCCTGTCATTCCTGGTTGGCGTACAAGTGGCGTGGTGGGCGCCGGTGCCCAAAGCGGCCCACGGTATTTTTTTGGCAATTATCTGTATCGTTTCCTATCTGCAAATTGCTTTGACGCAGGAGAATGTTCCCAAAGCATTGATCATGGCTCTGCTGATTACAACTCCCGTGTTCGTGGTGTACGGATCGCGGGTGGGCGAGCGGTTGATGATCGGCTCCGTCACGAACGCCAATGAGGACGATGCCAATGGTTAACTTCTCAATGGTTATTTGTCTGGCGGCACCGCAGATGTGCCGGACCGCTGGCATAACGGTTATCGGCAATCACATACCGCAACGATAGTGTCTCAGCCGAGGTCACCCCGATCCGCGGCGTGACGCGAATCTGACCATCGACAATTCGCAGCGCGTCATAACTGTCGATCCACAGCCGCTGGCCGACGGTCAGGTCATGGCCGTCGAGCTGTTTGTCAATTCCCAGTGCGGCGGACAATCGAGCGGGCCCCCGACATAGATCCCGCGGTCGGCCGTTTTGCCGCCTCGTCATCATCGTCGCAACGCCGGTTAGCGGACGGAGCGCGCGGATCAATACTGCGCAACCTTCACCTTCGTTTTGGGTCACCACGTTAAAACAACAGCGGGCATGGATGGAGTACACGTAAGATCGCCCGCCGGGCCCAAACATACTGGAGTTTCCGGGAGTCGGGCCGCGGGCAGCGTGGCAAGCTGAATCGCCCGCGTGCAGGTAAGCTTCCGTTTCCACGATTTGACCGCTGGTCAAGCGGCCATCGACGGTTGAAACCAGGCGCTGGCCCAACAAATCACGGGCGACCTGCCGGACGGAGCGCCGATAAAAATCCTGTTGGAAAATATGCATCTCAGCCGATCCCGTTCGGGTGGGAAGAATGATTGCTCAAAACTAAACTTGTGGAATCAATTGCCCATCGCTGAGGAAGAGCATGAATATACGGTTATTGGCCAAGCTGTTGGGCACGCTGTCGGCACTGATCGGCGCGTTCATGTTATTCAGCATGCCGTGGGCGCTGCCCAACATCGGGCGGCGAACCGATCAGCGTCCTCATGGCAACTTGGAAACGGAGAGCTTTTGGGCGCTGCTGGCCAGCATGGCGATCTGTTTTGTGGTGGCGGCGGTGCTGTACGGCTACGGCCGGCGGGCCAAGGGGCGATTGTACCGCAAAGAAGCCATGGCCGTCGTCGGTTTGAGCTGGATTCTGGCTACGGTGTTGGGCGCCTTGCCCTATTGGTTTAGCGGCACCTGCCGGGGACCCGCCGTGCGGATTATCCATCCGGACGCGCCCCCTTTGGTGGCGCGCGGGAGTTGGCAGTGGTTTCGCGCCTGGCGGCCACAACCGGTTGAGAACGCCGAACAGTTTCGGGTGATCCAGGCGCTGGTCGACGCCAAACCCAACGTGGAAGGGTTGTCGCTGAGCGATTTGCGGCAGCGCTCGGGGATCGCTGCTGCCGACGAAGTGTTTGCACAACTCAAAAACGACGCCAACTGGTCGGTGTACCTGGTGGGCCCGGGTGAGGAACCGGCTCCTTTTGACCGGGCTTCCAACTACCGTCTGCGGTGGACTCGCATGACGATTTGCGATGCCTTGTTCGAGTCGCAATCGGGGTTCAGTACCACCGGCGCGTCGGTCATCTCGGAATTGCAGGATACCCAGGTTATCCAATACAGCATGTTGTTCTGGCGAAGCAGCACGCATTTTCTGGGCGGGCTGGGCATCATTGTGTTGTTTGTGGTACTGCTGGGTCAGGGTTCCGCCGGCAAGGCGTTGATGCGGACCGAAGTCCCGGGTCCCACGGCCGAAGGCACGTCGGCGCGAATGCAACATTCTGCCTGGGCCTTTGCCGGCATCTACGTAGCGCTCGTGTTAATTTTGACCGTGATCTTGATGTTGGAGGGGATGAGCGCGTTTGATGCGCTGTGCCACTCGTTTGGGACGATGGCCACAGGCGGGTTTTCAACTTACAACAACAGCGTCGGTTTTTTTGCCGACAAGCCGGCCATTGCATACACCATCATCGTGTTCATGATACTGGCCGGCACCAATTTCACGTTGATGTATTTGTTTTTGCTGCGGCAACCCGGCAAATTACTAGCCGACGTGGAGTGGCGGACTTATCTGGGCATTATTCTGGTCGTGACCGCCCTCATCGTTACCGTGGGGGTCGGTGTCGGCGATTCCGGCTTCGAATCGGCCGGGACCGCCATGCAAAACGGTTTGTTTCAAGTCGCGTCGATCATCACGACTACCGGATTCAGCACTCATGATTTTGATCAATGGAACCAACTCAGCCGCTTGTTGCTGTTAATCCTCATGTTTGTCGGCGGATGCGCCGGCAGCACCGGCGGCGGCATGAAAGTCATTCGTCACGTGCTGTTCGGCCGGATTTTGTGGATCCAGTTGGAACGGGCTTTTCATCCTCGTGTGGTGCGCCCGTTGCGGGCCAGCGGTGACGAATCGGTCGACGACGCGGAATTGAGCATGGGCATCCTGGTCTACTTTGGACTGGTGTTGACCTTGTTCGTTTTTGGTTGGCTGTTCATCGTTGGATTTGAACCAGATTCAACCTGGGGCGACCGCGTAGAAAATAAGCTGATCGATTCGGCCAGCTCGGTCGTCGCCACGCTAAACAACATCGGCCCCGGCCTGGGATCGGTGGGCCCGTCGCAAAACTATGGGAATTTCAGCGGGCTCAGCAAGATTATGTTGGTGTGGATGATGATGCTGGGGCGGCTGGAAATTTGGCCGATCCTGGTGTTGTTCGCGCCCAGTTTCTGGCGCGACCAGTGACCATGAAAATTCTGGCGGGTGCCCGCGGCACCCCAAACGGACTAATCAAACCATTCGTCGTTTGGATCAAACGCGGGAATGGGGATGTTGAGAATTCGCAAGTCGCCAATGGCTCGGTGGCGGCACTCAGGTTTGATGAGCACGGCCGTTCCCGGTTCGACATCGATCAATTGGCCATCGAGTTCCATTTGGCCGTGGCCCTCGAGAACGTAATAGATCTCTGTCAGCCGCTGGTGGTAATGAGTTTTGGCCGTTTGCCCGATGTCAACCAGGTGCAGCGACACAATGCCATCGGCCTCGTCGGTAAAAGCGCGACGGGTTATCCCGCAAGGACACGGCTGCGGCGGCAGTTGCGGCAAATTGACGACTTGGAAGCGCGGCGCCGGTTTCGATGGGCTCATGGTCGCAGACGCCACCCCGTTGTTACATCGTTTTGGCAGGTCGGTTGTTACTGGCCGTCGGTTTCGCCGCTTCCTTCTTCTGGCTCGCCGCTGGCGTTGGGATCTGGTGCTGCAATAGGCTCAAAGCTCGATATGTCGACTTCGTGTCCCATCTCGGCCAGCAAACTGGTGATGGCATTGTCGATGCCTTTCTTGCTGCCGCCCAGTTGCTTGTGACGAATGATGCCCTGGGCATCAATCACGTACAGCGTGGGCCAGCCACTGACATCCCATTCGGTAGAAATGGGGCCGCCAGTTCCGTCCGGACCATTCCAAAAGCTTCGCCAAGTGATGTTCTTTTGTTTGACAATTTCCCGGACTTCATCCAGATTTTTATCGCTGTTGACGCCGATCAGGGCAAACGGTTTGTCTTGCAAGTTTTTCACGAGCGACCGCTCGTGTGGGTACATCGCCTTGCAAGGCCCTCACCAATCGCCCCAGAAGTCCAGTAGCACCACCTTGCCGCGATAGTCGGCCAATTCAAACTCTTCACCGTCCAGATCCTTACCGACGATGTTGGGCGCCGTTTTGCCAATTTGCAGGTGCCGCAGCACAAACAGTTTGCGTTTGGCCAATTCACCGAGGTTGCGCCCCGCAAATTTCAAATCGGCGTGGTTGACAATTAAGTCTTCCAGCATCTTTTCCAAGTTGTCAGGGATTTCTGCACCCTGGATAAAATTAAGCGTCTCCTCGCCGTATTGTTGTTGAATCACGACAGCCATTTGTCTGTCGCCCAACATGCCGCGATAGTTCAACAGCTGTTCGTACAAAATGGCATAGGCCAGCGTTGCCACCGCTTTGACTTCCGAATGGGTGCTGTTTTCCATCAGCGTTTGCAATCGCTGCTGATTCGCGGGCGTCGGTAGGCCGCGAGCCATACCAGTGACGATTTGGGCCAGCTGGGATTCGTTCGGATAATCCTTGACCAGACGATCCAATGCCTCATCGCGAATCTCACCGGCACGCAATTTGGCGACAATCCGCAAGAGAGCGTCAGCCGCGATCGACGATCTGGGATCTTCATCGACCAGGTCCAACAACGCTTGCGCATGTTCGGCCGGCTTGGGACGCGTGTCCCTGGGACTCTGATCATATTGGTCCACCAGCTCCTGATAGCGCTCGGCCAACGTGAGCGGTTTGGTTTTCTTAGCAGCCGTTTCCGCGGTTGACTTTTCAGCAGCGGTTTTACCCGGCGGTTCTTTTTTGGCTTCGCTCGCCGGTTCTGTCGACGGGCTGCAACCAATCAGCAAGGCACCGATCAACAGTGCCGCGGGCCAGAAATGTTTCATGGTGGTTCTCCGACATCAAGTGTGGGTTACCCGATTTTATGCCGCCAGGGCCTGCATCACAATGCTTATCGTTTTTCCCGTGAATTGGCATACATCCGGGGGAAGCTCCAGTCTCGAAATTGTCTGGATGACCTCCGGTCCCGGAGGGACGAAAGCATGTAGCCGGTGGCGCAAGCCACCGGATGATGGATCATTAAATAAGACAAGCCCGAAGGGGCGACAGATCGTTTGCCAAACCGTTGTCTGTGTCGCCCCTCCGGGGCTTGGCGAATTATTGTTGCTTCCTACCGTGGGCTTACGCCCACGGCTACATGCTGTCGCCGCGTGTGCGGCTTGATTAATTT